>JAHEOI010000109.1 GCA_018610125.1 Verrucomicrobiota bacterium | reverse complement strand
TTTGGGTCGCCAGGGCCGTCGCGGCCTGCACCCTTCCGACCGAAGGGTTCGCGGCACTGCCCTTGGTGGAGTAAGAAAGGAATGCAACGCGCGGCCGTGTCCCGAGGAGCTGTTGAGCCAATTGGGCGCTTGAAAGGCCGACATTAGCGAGCTGATCCACGGTCGGTTCGGGAATGACACCGCAATCCGCCATGAAAATGACCCCATTGTCCCCAAATCGGGAGTCTTCGACCTCCATGATCATGCAGCTCGAGGCCGTCATCGAATTTGGCGCGACTTTGATAATTCGGAAAAAGGGTCTAAGGACACTGCCTGTGACCTCGCTCGTTCCCGAGACGATACCATCCGCATGGTACATCGCGACCATCATGGCCCCGAAGTAGTTCGGATTCAGCAATGCCGCACGGGCTTCCTGCTCCTGGATTCCTTTGTATCGCCGTAGCGTCTCAAACCGCTTGACAAAATTGTCCAGATCCTGGCTTTCCGCCGGATTAATGATATGGATCCCGGTCAAAGGGACGTTAATCTCAGAGGCCGCCTCCTTGATCTGGGTACGATCACCGAGGAGGATCGGCACACCGAGGCGAAGGGAGTAAAACTGCCTTGCGGCCTGCAAGACACGCGGCTCATGCCCCTCGGGAAAAACGATCCGTTTCGGGTGACGCTGTAACTTCTCGATCACACTGCCGATAAAGCGCATGGTATTGTGGTAACGAAAGGCAATCCAAACTGCAATGCAATTGTTCGGGTCCCGGCACGGTATTGGGCCCTCGACTCACTCGTTATCGCCCAGCTCAACGGAACGCTCGGAGCCGTCATTGACGATGGTCAGCTTAATCGCATTCTTCTCGCTGACATCGCTGATTGCCTCTACAAAGCCTTCCGGGCTTGTGATCGGGCGTTGATTCACCTCGGTGATGATTTCGCCGGCTTTCAACCCTTTTTTCTGCGCACGGCTTCCCGCTTTGATCTCGGTCACCACAACCCCCTGGCCATCCTCAAGGCCGTTCTCTTCGGCCACCTCAGGAGTAAGCTTACCAACCGTGATTCCCATGCTCGCCGCTTCCGGTTCCCTCGATTCCGGCTCGTGGAAGGACCCGGCATCCGAGATAAGCCGCTCCGGCCAACTGCCCGGTGTGACTTCGACGTTTAACGGCTTGTCCCGACCCATCCGGACCACTTTTAGCGTTAACGGCTCACCTGCGGTTTTACGCCGCACTTCGGCCTTAAGCTCTTGTGCGGTCGTCACTTTGACACCCTCCACAGCGACAATGACATCGAATCGCTCCAGCTTCGACTTTGAGGCCGGCCCATCCCCCGAAATCCCGCGAACGACCACCCCGTTATCGGTCTGCTCGATTTGCTTTCGAACCAAGCGGTCCTCGGAAAGGGAACGGATCTCAATCCCAAGCCATGCCCGCTCATATTCCCCTTCTTGGATCAACTTGGTGGCGACCTCGGTTGCGAGATTGCTGGCGATAGCAAATCCGATTCCGGTATCCAATCCACGGATGACCGAGTTGATACCGATGACCTCGCCTTCGATGTTAAGCAATGGACCACCGCTGTTTCCCGGATTAATATTGGCATCGGTCTGGATGAAATTTTGGTCCATGACAGCACCGCCCGCCGCCAATGGAATGACTTCCGAGCGACCTTTGGCACTGATATGCCCGACAGTTAAGCTGTAGTCCAGTTGAAAGGGGGCGCCCAAAGCGATGGCAAACTCACCCACGCGGGCCTTGGAGGAGTCCCCCATCGTGGCAGCCGGTAATCCGGAGGCATCGATCTTAAGGACCGCCAGATCGGATTGGGCATCTTTTCCATGCACCGTGGCTTTATATTCCTCGCCATTTTTGAGACGCACCCGGATTCGCTCGGCATCCTGGACCACATGACGATTGGTTAAAATGAACCCGTTTTCCCGGATAATCACCCCGGAACCGCGACCATTGTATCGAGGCGTACCTTCAGATTCCGACGAATCTTCCTCCATCTTCTTTCGCAGCTCTTCCTGCTTTTCTTCAGGCAAAAACTCGAAGAATGGATGATCCTCCGGGTCAAAACGACCTTGCTGAGAGCTGGCAACGTCGATCACAACCACCGACGGCGAGACCCGCTCAGCCACCTGAACAAAGGCTCGATTCAGTTGCTTGGCCACCTCAATGGGTGACATGCTCTCAGCCGCCGAGGTGGTCATCGGTCCGACCGCAATGCCACCTGCTATCAGCAACGCCGGCAACGCTGCCACAATTCGCCCACAATCCGTGCCCCGGCACCGGGCTTTGATTCCGCTCTTTATCGTCTTCATAATTTGATTCCATCCAGTCTCGCTCCCGCCACTACGGGAATAACTCCGACTTGCTAATCTATCACCTTGGTTGACTTGGGACCAATGGCCGGATAATCTCTCAATCGCCGGATAATCTCTAAGGCGAAAGAAACCCATCACGATGCTGGACGCTATCGAAAAATTGCTCATCCTTCAGGATAATGACCGAAAATTCTTCCGAGCCCAATCCGAACTGAAGAACCTGTCGCTTCAGCGCCAGAGGTCCCGGCAACAATTGACAGAGGCCCAACAGACGCTTGATAAGGCCCGTGAGAAGGTCAAGCAGTTGGAAACAAAGCGGCACGACAAGGAGCTCGAAACCGACTCCAACAAGCAGTTGATGCAGAAATACACGCAGCAACAATTTCAAACGAAGAAAAACGAGGAGTATCAGGCCTTAACCCATGAAATTGACCGCTGTAAAAAGAAGATTTCGGAGCTGGAAGATGAGCAGCTTGGCTTGATGGAACAGATCGAGGCGGCCGAAAACGAGGTTGAGCAGGCCAAGCGAGAATACGAGCGCATCAAGCAGCAAGTCGAGCAAGAGACGAACGAGCTCGACGAAAAAGAAAGCCATTTCAAAAAGGAGCTCGAAGAGCTACAGAGCAAACGGGAGGAATTGAAGCAGCCGGTCGAATCGAGCTTACTTCGACAATACGAACGCATCTTAGGCCATCGAGGAAGCACCGTTGTGGTATCCATCGATCGCGGGGTTTGCGGCGGCTGTCACATGACGCTCCCTCCTCAAGTGATCGTCTCCTGCAAAGGGGAACAAGAAATCGTCAAGTGCCCGAACTGCAGTCGCATCCTTTATTACACACGAGATATGGAAGTGTAGTGAGGCGTTGCGAATGCCTCGTTTCCGAAGTGGTCGGGTCGGCAGTCCCCTGCCGACCGTTTTCCATGAATGCCGATCGCGCCCCAAAACGCCCCTCGTTGTCGCCCCTACCTCTGTTGAATTCCGCGGGCGCAGGTGGTACATTATTAGTGGTTTGCAGCTATTAGAGGGGTGGAGGATCGCTCCCGGCTTCGTGCCGGGGGAGGAAAGTCCGAACTCCACAGGGTGCGATGCCGCGTAACTCGTGACCTTCCGAGGTTATCGGGATACACGCGGGGACGGGTAATTCAAGTTACTCGTCACGGAAAGTGCCACAGAAAACAGACCGCCCCGTTTCGGTGATGGCCGAAAGGGGCAAGGGTGAAAAGGTGGGGTAAGAGCCCACCGCCCGAAGAGCAATCGACGGGGCACGGTAAACCCCATCGGGAGCAAGGCCGAATAGGAAGCCCGGGAGTGACCCGCTCCAAGCCGTCCTGGAACGGCGGGGCTTCGGGTGTGTGCCGCTAAGATAAATGATCCTCTGATTTCAGTGCCTCCAGGGCGCCGAAATGACACAGAATTCGGCTTACAGTCCCCTAATAGCTCAAGCCGTCCCCGGCGTCCCACTTCTCTCTCTTTTTTGTCCCCTGTCAAAGAAAGGTCCTCGGGCACGAGGTCCCTATCAGCGCCCCCTTTGAGACTGCCGTCCCTTACTGACCGCTGTTGCGGTAGGGCCTGTGCTCCGTTAAGCTAATATTGTGCTCGAGATGGATAGCCGAACCTATTTCCTGATTGCGGTTGCCCTTTACGGCATCAGCATGATTTATTCGTTTTTCTTATGGCGGCGGGGTTTCCAGAAGGATAACCGCACCAGTTACGTTATCCTTCTGGTGACATGGGCTCCCCACACGATGGCCATGGTCGAGAGGGGCTTTTCGCTCTCGCGATGCCCGGTCAACAATCTGTACGAAGCGACCATGTTCATTGCTTGGACAATCGTCACGACCTACTTGGTAATCGGGGTTTGGTCTCGATTCCGGTTTTTGGGAGCTTTTGCCTCACCGGTCTTGTTTGCCATCGGTGTTTTTGCATTGATGCCGGCACTCGATGCCCCGTATAACGATCAGCCGAGGTTCGTCGGTGGCTGGCAGAGCCTGCACGCGGCGTTGATCCTTTTGGCATATGGGGCGTTTGGCTTAGCTTCGGTGGCAGCGGCAATGTACTTGAGCCAGGAATACAATCTGAAATTCAATAAACTGCGGGCCGTTTTTTCGCGGTTGCCGGCGATTCAACGATTGGAAGTGGCGACCGGGCGGCTCCTATTGGGCGGATTCATCTTGTTGACGGTTGGACTCGGGGTCGGCGTCACCTGGTTGCAACAAACAAAAGGGGTCATTTTGACGGATGATTTCAAAGTCGTCTGGTCGTTTCTGGTTTGGTTAATTTACCTGAGCTTATTGATCATGCATTGGCGATTCGCCCAGAGCGGTCATCGATTTGCATGGGGGGCGGTGGGAGGTTTTCTCTTCGTGATGTTAACCTTCTGGGGATCCAACCTTTTATCGAGTATTCACAATCCGTAACAATGGGCGCAATGGGCGTTGTCGTACTTGGTCTCAGTCACCACACTTCCCCGGTCGAGATGCGGGAGCGCTTTGCCATTGCTGAGGGGGCGCTTCCGGAGGCCCTGGAGCAGCTCAATGCCAAGGAAGGCATCGATGAGGCCGTCATCCTCTCTACCTGCAATCGAGTGGAGCTCTATGTCGCGTCCAGCTTGAGCGTCCGGAAGACCGGCGATTTGCTGGAACAGTTCCTCCTTGACTATCACGGAAGTGAGGGCTCGATCCAGAACACGGTTTACACGATCGGCGAGCCGCAAAGCATTGAGCATCTTTTCAAAGTGGCCGCGGGATTGGACTCGATGGTCCTGGGTGAGACCGAAATTTTGGGCCAGCTCAAGCGAGCCTATCAACTTGCCCACAAACAGAAGCAGACCGGAAGCCGACTCAACAAGGCATTTCAGCGGGCCTTTAACGTCGCCAAGCAGCTTCGATCCCATACCCAAATTCAACGCGGTAGCATCTCTGTCGGCTCGGTCGCTGTGGAATTGGCAGAAAAGATTTTCGATTCCTTGCACGATCGGCAAGTCATGGTGTTGGGAGCGGGGGAGACGAGCGAGCGCACAGCGCGGGCGTTGTTGAGCCGCGGCGCCAAGAGCATTCTGGTCTCGAATCGCTCATACGACCGTGCCGAGCACCTGGCGAGCGAGCTCGGTGGCACCGCGATTCATTTCGAAGACTGGGATTCGCATTTCGATCGAGTGGACATTGTCATCAGCAGCACCGCGGCCCCGCATTATGTCCTTGACTCAGCCAAGCTCAACCACCTGATGCCATTAAGGCAAAACCGACCGTTGTTGCTCATCGATATCGCGGTCCCGCGAGATATCGCTCCGGAAGTCAATTTCCTGGAGAATGTCTTTATTTACAACATCGATGACCTGCAAGCGATTGCCGATAGCTATTTGAAGCAGCGGCAGGAAGAAGTCGCCCGGTGCGAGACCGTTATTCGAGAAAAGGCGGCGGGGCTCTTGCCGGACGCACGCCCGCCAAGCTTCTCCGAACAATCGCAGTGGGCGTTGGGTAACGGATGAGCGAGCACCGATTCCCAAGCAATCCCCTATGAGCACCGATTCCCCAATCATCATTGCCACTCGTGGCAGCACCTTGGCGTTGGCCCAGGCCTCATTGGTCCATGAGGCTTGTCGCACAAGCTTCCCGGAACAGCGGTTCGAAGTCCGGACCTTTAAGACGACCGGCGACCGAACACAGACAGAGGCCCCCCAACCGTCCGCAACGAATCTCAAAGCCCAGTTCACGAAAGAGATCGAAGAGGCTTTGCTGCGCCGGGACGCGGATCTTGCCGTGCATAGCATGAAAGATCTCCCCGTAGCGTTGCCCGAAGGACTGGTGATCGGAGCCGTTCCCCTTCGTGCCGACCCACGGGACGTCCTGGTCTTGCGGCAAAGGGCCTACCGAAATCATAATAGCAAGTCGCCGAGCGCAATCGATCAGTTGACCACCGGAGCTACGGTGGCTACCGGAAGTGTTCGTCGCCGTGCCCAGCTTTTGTCCCGACGTCCCGACTTGCAGGTAGTCCCGATTCGAGGGAATGTCGGGACCCGATTACGAAAGCTCGCCGAAAATCCGGACTTGGAAGCAACCTTGCTGGGGGCGGCCGGCTTTCAACGATTGGGATGGCAGATTACCGCTGATGGCACCTTGCACGGGCAGGAGGTGCCGAAAGAATTGGCGGGCACTCCGATCGCACCGGAGATAGTTATCCCCTGCGTCGGCCAAGGGGCGATCGCTGTCGAGGTGCGGGAAGACGACGAGCGGACAAGAGCCATCTGCCACAAGCTGAATCATTTTGAAAGCATGCAATGCGTCCTTGCTGAGCGCGCTTTCTTGCGAGCCGTCGGCGGTGACTGTCAAAGTCCAATGGCCGCATACGCGGACATCGAAACGAATCGAATCCGCATGCGGGCCGGGCTCTTTTCCGGAGAGGAAGCCAAACGCGCGAACAGCTCCGGCGCGATCGAAGAGCCGGAGGCGTTGGGGAAGTCTCTCGCATCAAAGCTCATGGACTAGCGAGGCGTTTTGCCTCCCTGACAGGGACATCGTCCTCGACGTCCATTCCTTCAACGATAAATGCCGCGGCCTAAGCGAAACGGAGTGAATTGAAGCATGAAAGAAGATCGTGGAGTGGTTTATCTCATTGGAGCAGGACCGGGCAACCCCAAGCTGCTTACCTTGCGGGCGGTTGAGCTGCTGCAGCAAGCGGAGTACGCGATCTATGACGCCCTGGTTAATCCGGAAGTCCTTCAATGGCTCCCGGAGAACGCCGAGGTTGTCTATGGGGGCAAACGATCAAGCCAACATGCGATCCCCCAGGATGAGCTGAATAGGACCCTGGTCGACAAGGCCAAGCAAGGGAAATGCGTCGTTCGCTTAAAGGGGGGTGACCCGTTTCTCTTTGGACGGGGAGGGGAAGAGGCCGAGGCTTTGGCAGCAGCCGACATTCCGTTTGAGGTCGTCCCGGGCATCACCTCGATTGCCGCGGCCCCCGCCTTTAGCGGTATCCCTCTAACCCATCGCGATTTCTGCTCGAGTTTCACAGTGATCACCGGCCACGAGGATCCCGAAAAGCCCGACTCTCGCTTAAACTGGAAGCACCTGGCCCAAAGGGGCGGCACTCTCGTCGTCTTAATGGGTGTCGAAAAGATCGAGCAGATCAGTAAGGCTTTAATCGATCATGGTATGAGCCGGGAGACCCCCGTGGCTTTGGTCCGTTGGGGGACAACAGGCCAACAACGGTCGGTGGAAGGGACATTGTCGACGATTTCGGATGTTGTCCGCGAACAGCAATTCTCCGCCCCGGCGGTCGCGGTAATCGGTGAGGTCGTGACACTGCGACAACGCCTCAACTGGTTCGAGCGGTTGCCGCTACACGGACAGCGTATCGTCGTCACCCGGACCCGCAAGCAGGCCAGTCAGTTATCGGACCGATTGGCCAGGCTGGGTGCCGACGTAATGGAGATCCCGACCATCCGCGTCACACGACCCTCCGATGGCGAGCTGTTAAAGGACGCCCTATTGGGTTTGCACTCCTATGACTGGATTGTCTTCACGAGCCCGAACGGTGTCACCGAGTTCTTCTCCTACTTTTTCGAGCTGTTTGAGGATATTCGAGATTTCGGTGGCATGAAGATCGCAACAATCGGTCCGGCCACAACGCGAAAGCTTGCTGAATATCGACTGAAGGTCGACGTGACACCGAAGGAGTACTTGAGCAGCCGGCTGGTCGAGGCCATGACTGAGCACGAGAGCCTGGAGAATTTGAAGGTCTTGCTGATGCGGGCTGAAAAAGCGAATCCCGAGTTACCTCGAGCATTGGAAAGTGAAGGCGCTATCGTTGACGATGTTGCTTGCTATCGCACGGTCATCGAGACCGCCGATCCGACAGGCGCGGCGACCCGATTCCAAGAAATCGGCGCCGATTGGATTACCTTCACAAGCGCCTCGACGGCCGAGAACTTTCACGAACGATTCAATCTCCCCCAAGTTCAAGAGCAATTCCCGGGCACTAAACTCGTGTCCATCGGCCCGGAAACCTCGAAAGCGGTCCGTCACGCCGGCTCGGAGCCGACGGTTGAGGCGGAGACCCATACAATCGATGGGATGATCGAAGCCCTCAAACAGCACATTTCCAACGAGGTAACAAAACCGGCATCCCCGCCCGAAGATTCCGTGGCAATTTAGACCCTGCCTCGTTATGGGCCTTGGAAGGCCAAAAGTTTATGATAATGAGCGGGATAATCGATTGTCCGATACCGGGCGCTGTCAGAGATCCGAAGAAGCAAATACTTGGTCCCGCACGGGCACGTTTTAGCCGGAAAACTCTTTTTGTCGCAACTTTCTTCGAATTTGGAGTCGCTTCTCTGAGACAACAGGGGCAGCCATCCTTTTGCTACAAGCTGGCTGCGACCGGTCCTTTTAGACGCCAAAGCTGCGATTCGTTGGCTATTTCCCCAAGATCCTTTTGATACCAGAAGCCTTTTCTGGCTCCAGGATTCCAGCTATGGAAGAAGTACATGTCTTTCCATCTCACCCAGTCGACATGGCCATCGATATAAGCCTGATTGTGACCAACCGGGGAGCTCCCGCCTGCCACAGTATGGGGTGGCATGTTCTTGTAAGCCGAAGGCCGTCCGCCTCCCCAAACACCGTCGATCTTCATGGTTGCATCGGCGGCAATATAATGGCAATCACCACCAAAAGCTCGATTAGGGTGAATGCTTGGCGTAGGGTATTCGGGTTCCCCCTTCGTCGGCCAATGTCGTTCTGTCCGCTGCTTGCAAACATATACCAGAATCCTTTTTGTTCATTGCGAAGGCGTTGGGAGTGATTTTAGTCCCACTTCAAGCTGGTGGCAACCCAAAAGCCAACGTTCAACGGGTCTCGTCCGTCCTCCCCTTCCGTGTCACGGTCCCTCCACAGCCTTGCCAACCGGTTCCGGAAGTCATGTCAGGCCCCACTGCCATTCAATTAGCACACAATTTCTGCACATCCATTTTAAAGTGGGACGTCCAGGAGAACGTCCCTATCAGGGGGCGTCCATTTCTGCCATCTCAGTGGCAGCGCTGCCTGCGCTTACTCCTTAGGGTCTGTAAAGCAATCGTGGCGCCCTGTCGAGCGCATGTTACCGATCTGTCAGCCACCGATCGGAAAAACTCGGCGGGCTATCCGTGACGGATCGGCGTTGGCCTTCGGAAAGATGGACCACCTCTTCGGCGACCACGTGCCAAAACTGCCGGAGGCTTTCGGTCAAAGCCGGTTTCTGTTCCGCGAGATTATTTAGCTCCGTCCGATCGCGCTTCAGGTTGTAGAGCTCCCAATGCGATCGACGTTCAGAAACGAGCTTCCAGTCACCGATCCGGATAGCGCGGTTTCTGCCGGCAAAATTGAAAAAGAGCCAGTCATGCGGTTCTCGCTTTTGACCTTTGAAAATCGGCAGGAGAGAGCGACCTTCGACAGAGCGTATTTGGCGGCCGTCGTAAGTATCCGGGTAGTCGGCCCCTGCCACCTCCAGAACAGTGGGCATGATATCGATGATATGCCCAGGCTGGTGAGTGATCGCTCCAGGCTCGGTACGGAGCCCCTCCGGCCAATGGACAATCATCGGTGTAGCAATGCCGCCCTCGTGTTGGTTTCGTTTGTACCAGCGGAACGGAGTATTGTTGACGTTGGCCCAACCAGCGTCGAGCGTCCAGAACGTCCCTTCGTTCCACGGCCTGCTCCGACGGTCGTCCGTTCGCTCGAAAGGACATCCCCCGTTGTCAGATAAGAACAACAGGAGCGTGTTGTTCCACTCCCCTTTTTTCTTTAGGTGGTCAACAAGCCGCTTCAGATTCTGATCAATCAGACTCACCATCGCTGCGTACGTCGCCATACGGACATCTTCCCAATCCTTCTCGACCTGGGGAAGGGCCTCCCACGCGGGAAGATAATCCGGACGAGGAGACAGCTCCCATTCGGGATCGATCATCCCCATTTCCTGTAAGTTCTCATAACGCCTTTGCCGGAGCCCGTCCCAGCCTAGGTCCCGGAATTCTCCCCGGTATCGCATCACCGCTTCCTTCGGCGCTTGCAGCGGGTAGTGCGGCGCATTGTAAGCAAGATACGTGAAAAACGGCTTCTCCTTTTTCAGGGCTTGGTCAATAAAACGAATTGCGTGGTCTGTCTCGTTCTTCGTCGTATAAAAGTCGTCCGGGAACTCCGTGAATTTCTCACCGTTGAGACGCCAATGATTCTCGGCAGGGCCTTCGTTATCATTCCCCCGCCACTGGCCGCTGAAATAGTCGACAGCCCCATTCAGATGGCCGAAATAGCGGTCAAAACCGCGTCGCGTTGGTTGACTCCCGAGATGCCATTTACCGACCATGGTGGTGAAATAGCCTGCTTCGGCAAGTGCCTCGGCGATGGTAACGCCATGACCGAGCCCGCGGAACCCTGCTTGATGAGGGTAAAGCCCCGTCATCAAGGCCGCTCGCGAAGGGCCGCATTTTGCCGTGTTGTAAAATTGGCTGAACCGTAGCCCATTCTCCGCCAGGCGATCAATCGTAGGGGTTTCTATGATTGAGGCACCATAGCAGCCCAAATCCGAATACCCCATGTCGTCGACCATGACGAGCACGATGTTGGGACGGGCTGGACCGTCGTCCTGGGCCATAGAAAGGGCACCACAGATCTGCAATACGGCTAGCACCATGAACAGAGAAAGTCCCTTGGTATAAGCGCAGATACGTTTCATATAGAATTATCCTTTGGGTTACTCGTAAGCGACCTCTCGCCAAATAGGCTTCGGCCCTCCTTTTAAGCACAAGTTCCACCTGCGATCAAGCTTATCAAGGTGCTCCTCCCAGTGCGGCCCGGAGAGCAAAGCGCCTCGCCATTACGGCGAGCTTGCCATGACAACCTCCCCATGCAGACGCTCGCAGCACTGTGCCTCTCCAAGGGGAACCAACCCGTTTCATTTGACAACTTTCCCCGGGGTCTCGTCCACAAATAGACCGTTTCCGTTTGGGTCGAAATCGTACTGTGCCGAATAGCCGCCGCCTTCAAAGTGGGCTTTCTTCGCATCCTGCTTCCATTGCCCCCAAGGGTTGTTTATGACATACGCGTAATCGAACAGAATCAGGTCGACGAACACCTCGCAGTACTCCCGCATCGGATCTATTCAGCCTTATAGGCCGGCGAACGGGTAAACGCGCGGGAGATCGGATTGATCGCCGCAAAAACGCACCGAAGACGCAAAAAGGCAAAGAACGAAACTCTTAACCGGTTCCTGATTAACGCAGATGGACGCGGATATTGCCGGTGAAAGCCCTGTAAGGATGGTTCTTCCCGGAACAAACGTTTCAGACAAGCTTGGCCATCGGAATCAAACCGCTTGTCCCGGGGGAGTCTGAGGTTGCCCCAGTTAAGGGAAAAGGTTGGGTTGGGTTGGGTTGGCGGAGATTGTTGTTGCAGAGCTGAGGTAGTCGGTCTTTTTCGGATGCGATACAGGGCGAAGACAGGGGATGCACCGATCGATTGTAGTATGGGGGACGGCTTCCTCGGCTGCACAGTTCGTTAGCCTCCCTCTCGCGATGAACGCGTTGGAGATCGGCAGGGAGGCTTGTCCCCACGATTGTGCTGTCGATAACTGCCGAGCTTCTTCCTCGCGTATCCCCCATTATACACCGGACCAAAATTCCGGCTTCGATTAGTGTAATTCTCGCAGAAAACCCTCTCGTTTGTTATTCGAGTCGTCTCGCTTGAATGGAGGCCTGACGAGGCTTATTCTGTGACGCGTGACTGTCTCTCGCGCTTGGATACGGCGACTGCGTGGTTTTTTATGTTTCACGTCGATCTTCTTCTACTGCATGCACCCAGCGTCTATGACTTCCGGCAGAAGGCCATCATGTACGGACCCATCAGTGACCTCATCCCGTCCTCCCCTATATTTGAGATGTATCCGCTCGGCTTTTTGACCATGGCCAACTACCTCGAACAGCGGGGACTCGCGGTTCGAATTGTCAATCTAGCCTTGCGGATGATGAATGATCCGACCTTTGACGCCCCATCCTTCCTTGCCCGGCTCCGGCCGAGAGCGGTCGGTATTGATCTCCACTGGCTACCTCATGCCCATGGCGCCCTCGAGGTTGCCCACATCGTACGGGAAATCTTTCCGGAAGCACCGATCATCTTTGGAGGGCTGTCAGCCACATACTTTCACCGAGAGCTCATCGAATATCCGGCGGTAGATTACGTATTGCGCGGTGAGAACACGGAACCGCCTCTTTACGAGCTACTCAAAGCGCTGAAAGCTCGGGAATCGCCAACGACGGTCCCCAATCTCACATGGAAGAGCCATGGCCGAGTCCATGTCAATCCTCTGAGCTTCCTGCCCAGTTCCTTGGATTACGTCGACATTCGACCGGACCGCCTTGCAGAGATGGTCGTGCGCTACCGGGATCTCGAAAGTGTCCTGCCGTTCAATGGCTGGTGGCAAAATCCGATCACAGCCGTCTTTACCGTAAAAGGATGTGCCCATGAATGCGTTACGTGCGGGAACTCTCGGTCCTCTTGCGGGCTGTTGACTTCAGTCCAGCACCCCGTCTTTCGGAGCCCACGAAACCTGGTCCGGAATATCGTCGATATATCGCGTCTTTCACGCGGTCCCATCTTTCTTGTGGGCGACCTGAGACAAGGCGGCGAGGCTTATGCCGACAATATCCTTCGCCGCTTGAAGACGGCCAATGTTAAGAATGAAATCGTTTTTGAGCTTTTTTCGATGCCACCGCTGGAATATCTCCAAGCGATTGACGCTTCTGTCAGGAACTGGAGTCTGGAGCTCTCTCCCGAGAGCCATGACGAGTCGATCCGATCGGTCCAAGACGAGACAGTCTCCTACTCGAACTGCGAGGTAGAAGCGGTCATCCAAGAGGCATTACGACTTCGATGCCACCGCCTCGATGTCTTCTTCATGATCGGATTGTCCGGGCAGACAAGAAAATCGGTTATAGAGACCATTGAGTATAGCGAGCACCTTTTTGAGATCTCTGACCGGCGACTCTCATGTTTCATTTCGCCCATGGGCCCCTTTCTTGATCCCGGTAGCCGAGGATTCGAAAACCCAGCCGAGTTCGGTTATGAACTCTTTGCCCGCACCTTGGAAGAACACCGGCAACAACTCGTCCAGCCATCCTGGCGACAAATCTTGAATTACCAAACCAAATGGATGTCGCGCGACGACCTCGTCGAGACGACCTACGACGCGGCCGAACGCCTCAACTCCTTGAAGCTCCACTACCGCCGCATCGACCCGGCCAAAGGGAAAGAAGTCGGCGAACACATTGCCGAAGCCCGCGACTTAAATAAGCGGCTCGGGAATTCCGCTTCAAACGGGCCCAATCCGGAAGCCTTGCAACAGCTCCGAGGAGAGATCTTTGACCTCAATGTGTCGACTGTGTGTGACAAAAAAGAGCTCTTTTGGAAACGGCACTTACTCAACTTCAAATTCGGAGCCCTCTTCCGTATCCTCTTCCGTTCGGTGTGGAAACGGCTCTTTCGCTTCAACCGTCATTTCGTCGGGCGGATGAGGAACCAGTAGCTGCTTCAGTTTTCCGGGATTGTGCTCTCCGGAGCCACCGACGTTGGTTCCGTCTCATCGGACAAAGAAGCTCCTCGATACGGTCGAAAATCTTTGAGGTATGGGTGCCTCCCGCCCCACTACCGAGGACCTCTGGCAATGCGTCCGCCAATAATAACTCGATCTCAGGATCATCAACCGGCCCGTATTCCCTGGGTACTGGCCTTGAACTTGCGTACCGTTCACGTACACAAAAGGTTGTATGGTGTTATGACCGAGCTCAAGCGATATTTCTGGCCGTCAGACACTTACCGGCGCCTGATTCATTTACTCGGTACCACCGTATGGGCCGGTACATACGGGATCGGCATTTACTTTTTTGTGCGAGAGGCCTCACAGATTCTTCACGAGGGCATCGCGTTCTTCCTCTTGGACCTTGTCACGCGCATCGTCCTCGGTCTTGTCATTACTGCTCTCGGGGTGCTTCCCTATCTTGTTGGCTCAATCGCGGCCGCTCGCAGTGGTGCATCCGTTACGATGTTTGTGGCATGTGCCGTCGTTTTCGTCGTCGATGTGTGGGAAAGGGTCAATGCCATCTTCCTTTCCGCCTCCTCCACTGCTCCATTGGCCATTCTTTTTATCCCTTTTTATCTCGCGATCCCGGTTTTACTTGTATGGGGATTATACGCGGCCGCCACTTGGCTAAGAAAACCGTGACAACTTAACTCTAGCCTCTCTCCAACCACGCGTGCGGTGGTCAATACAGGCTGTTCCCGGGTGTGTAAGGGAGCTGCTGGCGACATTGCGATGGCGATCGGCCAGTTGCTTTCGTCATTCACGGATCAGGGCGCCCCCGGGGCGGCGCCGGCGTCATTAAGGGGTAGGTCGTACAGGACAATTTCGGGCGGCGCCTCCCCGACGTGAATTGCCGTCTGCTCCACCACCGGCGCCGCGTCGTGCCGCTCGCCTCGAACGGTCACAAGATAGTCGCCCGGTTTGCTGAAGGTGTGCTCCACCTCCCCAAGGACCTCCCCCCTCGCGTCGTGTCCCGTCACCAAAGTCCCAGGTAAACTCGGTAAAGTCACCGTTGCCCGGACGGTAGCGGCGCGGCTCTTGGCTTCCTCCCCCCTTAATAAGGGGAGAGGATTGAATTGAGGGGTTATTTGTCGCGCGTTGCCTTCCACAGTCGATGCGATCATCCCTGAATCGACTTGCCCGAAGAGTTTTTTTGAGACAAACGCTGGTTGTCAGCGACAACAGGCCTTATTCAGGCCCTAAAACCGGCTTGAATTAGCGCCAAAATGCGAGGAGCTCGTGTGGGGAGATCAGCCGTTGAGTGGCAAAAACCATAAAGCTCCTCGGTTCGACCCACTCGATATTAGGCGGGCCTCACCCGCGACACGACTTTTTATCGAAAGCGCGATGTTCCTCGCCTCGATCACAGTCTTTGCCCCCTTTAATGCCGTACGTCGGTGGCAAGGACGACAAGTTGTGCTCTGACTCGCCTGACCCTGCGCGTCCCAAGGAACCGGCAGCTTGCCACTCCGACTTCGATGTCGCTTCCGGCTCCTCCTGAGCCGACGCCCCAAAGGATTGGCGCCAAGCCACCTCTGTCTTTGGTTGCGTTTGGGCCAACGTCCACATCCAATCCCGTCCATATCCGATAAACACCAAGCCAACGCATACAAAAATCCCCGCGACTTCCCATTTAAGGACCTGCCTGGCCACTCCGCTTGAGATCGACTTACCGCCCCACCGCACCCAGCGCCCCAGCCCTATTAGAATCTCGGAGTGAATCAGCTTGTCGATCAGCCAGATGAAGCCGACCACCACAGCGACCTTATAGGCCCAAAACCAAAGTATGCCCATACCAAATAGGGCCCTGAAGATCGGATTGGCCTCGAACGAGCTTCCCAATCGCCCCATCCCTTTGACCGTGGCCCATCCATCGAGAGCGCTTGCCAAAAACAAAAAAGCCCAGCTGCCAATATAGGCCCGATGGCTCCAATCACTTCGTATCATAATACTCACTTATCGTCCTCATTTGTCACTGATACAATCATATGCGTCTATCGTGTTGCCAGAGTCGCCCGGTCGCAATATTCGAGTTATGACCTTCTCCCTGCCAGCCCGACGATCCGCCAATCTCTGACGCGGTCAACTTACCCTGGGACGCTGAAAAGGGGGCTGGAGGTCTATGCCCTCCCAGCCCCGCCAAGCCACTCATAACGAGAGCGACCTCGCTAACCAAAACGTCCTCATCGACCATCTAGTTACAAAGAAAAGAACCGTCCCTATCCCTTTTTGCGTCTTCTGCGCATTTTTGCGGCGATCAATCCGATCTCCCGCGCGTTTACCCATGCGCCGGCCTATAAGCCTGAATAGATACGTCTTGAGAACGGTGAGATGTCTGTATTTACCCGAACCGTCACGGCTGCCCACCTGTGTCGCTACCTGTTTTTGCCTTAAGCCCGCCTGCTCTGCCCGTTGTTGATAGTCTTCTTCAGCGACGTTGTCCATCTCCTCCAACAGCTCGTAGGCGTAGCCCCAATTCCAGGATGGCCTTCCAGGCGTCTCCCAGCCTTCGCGAGTTTTCCGGAACCAGCTATGAACAGGCTCGAAAACGGTTTCAAGAGTTGGATCAAGAGCTTCTCAGTTTGCAGCGACGCAATCTCAGGGCGCAATTGAGTCAGCAGAAGATCGATCAAGGGGATGCCACCGGAAGCCGGGCCTCGTGGACCGGCCTGAAGCTCATTCAGCACGAAATGGGGAAGCGCCGACGGCACCTCCCGAGTCGAGGCGGGTTATGCAGCGGTTCGGTCCGATCAATAGCAAGATCGGTCACCGGCGACTCAATGTCCTTTCCACCCGGGCGAGGAATCAGATTGTCGTCTTCACCTCGATGCATCCCACCGACATCAAAGTCACGGAGTCTTCGCGGTTTGGGGTGACCGCGTTGAGAGACTATCTCGAATTTGCCGATTCGGGGAAGCTTTCGATCGGTCAGCGGAGCGAGCACGAGCAGGGTCTTCAGGCCGAATGCACGGACTTTGAATCGGTTTGCCTTGAGTGGCTCAAGCAGGAAGGCTTTGAAGCGGTGCCGGAGGTCGGCGTCAAAGGCTACACGCTTGATCTGGACGTCAAAGCCCTGGCGCAGCCCCAACGCTATCTCCTCGCAATCGAATCCGACGGCGCGAACTTTCGATTTCCCTCGGTAATTCGACGGAAGAAGCTTCTTCATGTCTGATGGGATGGCCAAATGTCAACGACCGTTCATCTGCTTTCGTCGCTTTACTTCCTGTAGGGAGTGCCAAGGGCGGTCATAGTCCGGCGGCGCGAGGCCGACTGCCTTCCCGAGCACGCCCTCGGCTTCGTCATATCGTTCCATCAAGGCAAGCGTCCAGCCGAGATTATTCAACATCTCCGGGCTGTCCGGCGCGAGCTCAACCGCTCGTCGATGGACCTCAAGCGACTCCTCCATTCGGCGCGGTTTAGCTCCGCCAAGCTCTCGTCCTGCTCGACCAGCTCCCTGAAGGGCATGCTGCGAAAGTTGGGTGTTTTCCGAGATTTGTTCATTGCCATAGCCTGCGTCCGTTCTGTGTAATTCTTTTCGATAGGGCGGAACTTTGGCAAGCCTCCGCTACGTAACGCAGACCTCCCGGTCTGCTGTGTCGCGGATCTCCAGATCTGCCCTCTGTTCTGCTACCGGTCCGGGCCAGTGGGAAAATCTGAGTCACGGAAGATTCCTGCCAGGCTCCAAACCGGGCGCGAGGGAATGAGCGACAAAAAATGATGCGGCCGTTTCAATTTTTGTCGCGCAACCACGTGCCTTCGTCACAGCAATGACTTTGTGATCGCCTGTATGATTGCTCATAGTTGTCGGGGGGATTTGAATGCCTTGAGCAATTCTTGGCTCGCGCTCGACGATTCCGGAAGCGTGCCGCGTTCCCGGCGGGCCTCGATGTCGGAACGCTTGGCGTCGATGCACTGCGCGATGACCTACGAAGTGATTTCGGATAAATGCGCCTCGAGCGTGTGATCCGTCTTCGCAGAAGAGCAACCGAGGCTGAAACTTGATCTTCGGTCGCCCAGTTGGTTACTGTTTTGATGGTTGACAAGGTAACCTATGAATTCCTCGATGATCTGGGCGCGCCGGCAGTTTATTGGCGCCTCGCTTGGCGCGGCGACCGCTTTCACCCTCGTTCCGGCGCGTGTTTTTGGAGCGAATCCGCCTTCCGAGCAAATCACGCTCGGCTTTATCGGAGTGGGCCTCAAGGACGAGGCACCAATCTTCGGCGGTTCTTGCAGCACAAAGCGGCGCGGGTGGTTGCTGTCTGTGATGTCTTCGCGGATCGCCGAAGCAAAGCCAAAAAGATGGTGGATGCCCATAATGGAAACCGTGACTGCCAGGCGTATGGCGACTTTCGGGAGCTCTTGGCCGACGACGCCATTGACGCGGTGGTGATCTCCACGCCGGATCATTGGCATGTTCCGATGTCGTTGATGGCCTTGCTCGCGAATAAGGATGTCTTTTGCGAGAAGCCGACATTGACGATCGACGAGGGGCGGGTTCTCTCTGAAGCGGTTCGGCGGCACGAGGCGGTCTTCCAATGGGGCATCGAGGACCGTTCTTTGAGGGAGTATTACAACCTGGCTGCCTGGGTACGGAACGGTGAAATCGGCGAGCTGAAACGGGTGGAGGTCGGTTTGCCACCGGGCAAAGCCTACCCTGAAGAAGAGCCGGCCCGCGTGCCCGGCGGGCTGGATTACGACAAATGAGTCGGTCCGGCTCCGTTCCATTCTTACACGCCACATCGGACCGAGCCGATGCATTGGCGGGCGATTCAGGATTACTCGGGTGGAATGATTACCGACTGGGGATCACACTTGATCGACACGGCTCAACTTGGTGCCGGTGCCCAAGAGACCGGGGCTGTCGAGGTGGAAGGGACCGGTATCATCCCTGCAGACAGGATGACCGACGTTCCGGTCGAGTTTGATCTCAACTATCGGTTCCCAAATGGGGTCGTCATGAGGGTGACCTCCCTTATCTCTATTCCGCACAAGCCGTTCGATCGACGAGGGAGGGGCTGAGCGACGCGGCAATCCGTGGAGTGTAACAACTGTCAACCTTTTGGGACCCATTTGCTGCGGTAAGCTGTTAGCCGGTCCGTTGACGGTGTTTAAGGAGGGAGGAGATGAAAAAACTTTGGCGTCGACGCGATAGCGTACCGGGCCGCATTCCATGAAGATGATCGGGTGGTGGCCGTCTTGTCGGATGGTCGTGGCCGACAGGCCGGTGATGTATCGGGCTTTCGCTCGGCGGGCGACCAGCTCGAAGCTTCGTGCGGAAATGTGGTGGCACTCATCCACGATGACTTGGCCGTAATCGGCAATTCGATCGTCGACCTCCCCCTTATGCGAAAGGCTCTGGATGAGCGCGATATCGAGATTGCCGGTAAGCTTCTTTTTGCCGCCGCCGAACCGTCCGATCTCTGTCGGCTGGATTTCAAGAAACGCCGACAAGCGGTCGATCCATTGTTGGAGGAGCTGGCGGCGATGGACCAAAATGAGGGTGTTGACTTGCCGATGGGCGATGAGCCATGCGGCGATGACGGTCTTCCCAAAGGCGGTTGTGGCGGCCAGCACTCCGGTGTCGTGCGCCGACAACGCTTCAGCCGCGGCTGCCTGTTCAGGACGAAGCTCTCCGGAGAACGAGACGGTTAAGGCCGTCCCCTCATATCGCTCATCGTGCAGGATCGGCTTGATCTTGTGGGCCCTGAGAAGCTTCCGAACGTCCTCCAAGCAGCCTCGCGGCAGCGCCAAGTGCTCGGGGCAGACTTCGGCGCAATCGATGATCCGTGGCTTGTCATAAGTCGGGAGACGTTGCGCCTGGGCGCGATAG
>JAHEOI010000108.1 GCA_018610125.1 Verrucomicrobiota bacterium | reverse complement strand
GGCGTATTGGTGGACCTTCTCGACCACTAGGTGCCTCGTTGAGGCAAGCGCGAAATCAAGCAAGGTTTCACCCGTGCGACGCTCTTCAATCTCGATATTCCCAGAAGGCCCGAACGGCATCGGGGTATCCGGCGGGAATCGGGGCGGCCGCTCATCGGACGGCAGCCGCGCCGGAGGTAGATAGCCTCTCAACCAGCGGTTCTCCAGGTTGGGCTCCCCCCAGAGAAACCATGCCCTTTCCTCACCCACGACCTTGGGATCGCGCTCCTTTGGGGCTTTTCTCACGACAAGCCTCTTTGTCTCACCGGCCTTCAGTGACACATGGAACAAAAGGATTTCCGGCTCGCCGTCGTCATCGAGGTCATCCAATTGGCTCTTTAAGGGCTTGCCACTCGTTTGCGTCAGCCGGAGGGATGATCCTTGGAGCTCGGGCGGGAGCTCGTTTATCGCCACCTCGACCGGATAGTTTTGGACTTTCCGAACCGCTGAGTTGTGCACCTTCAGCTCATAACCGTACCCGACGCCGAGAAATACCGGTGCCAGCAGCACGCTTCCCAGCATGGCAATACTGATTCTCATCTTCATAAAAATTTCGAGAATAGAGGAAGTCTTGTTCTTTGCAAAAATTCCTGCACCATAAAGAGGAGCAAAACAAGCGGCTGGCAGCCGCTTCTACTTTGCTTATCCGTGCAGGAACTTTTGCAAATATTGATATGGATGCCAATCCCCAAACGATCGCACTCTCACGCACCGAACGCGGCAGACAAACGATCCTAATCCAGCCGGCGTTTCGGTGACGGTCGGGGCGCGATGACTCCGTCACGCGCCCCGACCGTATCACTTTCGTTACTTCTCGTGATCGGCGTAAGCCTTCCAGTGATCTTCGATCACCTGCTTGCTCGGCGCCTCCCCCTTCCAGATGAGAATCCGATAATTCAATTCCAGCGTTTCGCCCGCATCGACCCCTTCTTCCAGGAAGGCCCCGAACCGGCCATAATCCCGATACGCCGAATAGATGGTTCCTTTTGGATTCGAGGGATGATTGAGATGAGCGACGGTGTAATCGTGATCATCGACCCGGTACTCCTCGACAACCCAACGGTAGTCCTTGTCTTCCTTGGGATCCGCTTCAGGTCGAGGAAAGATATAGGTCGTGTACTCCTTTTGGATATCGTTGGCGGGACGGTACTGAACACCGGCATGCTCCGGATCCCCCTTCAGCTCCACCCGCGAGTCTGTCGCAGATAGCCGCGTTTGCAGGTCCACCGCGACAATACCAGGAGATTCAAGAGCATGGAATCCCATTCGCCTTGTTTCTTCAACAACGGTTTTCCCTTCTTTCGTAATCCAGTCAACCCGGGAGACCAACGACGCTTCCTCTTTGCCGGCCTCCTTTTCAACAAAACGTTGATGGATCTGACTGCCACCCGACATGTGCCAGAAATCGTATTCCTGGCCTTCCGTCGTCAAATCACTCCAGCCGACAAAAATGCCTCGATGATGGCTATAAAGCCCGCCCGGGCCCTTGGTGATCGCCGCGCGACGCTCCGGATCAATGATGTGCAGGAACGGTTTGTAAGTCTCCTCCCGCCGCGTGTTGTCAAATACGTGGACATATTTGGCCACCGGCTTGCCGTCATAACGCACTTCGACAATATCACCGGGGCGGTCCTTCAAAGAGAACCCGCCGGCGGTTACCGAAGTCCACGCCGCCGTGCCCATCATGACCGTTACCAGGAAGGTCGTTGACAGAACGCCTCTTGCTGTGTCCGATACCCTTTGCTTCCTCATCATATGCTCGTTTTCCTTTTTTTCCTCATGCTCTCATTTCGGTCCCTGTTCCCTCAAAGACAAAGCAAACCAACCGCTGTTACCTCCCTTTTTGTGGCGTTTTCAGAGACTTGACGCAAGCCTGATCCACCCCTTCCCTTCTCGTCCGAATACGACGTCGTTGCCCGCTTCCCTCTTTCCACCGTCAATCCGGCCTTTGGCTCCTGACGTTCGCGGAGGGGGCTCGGTTTGCTTGAAAAAAAATTTCCGAGTTTTTTTGTTTGCATTCCGTCATGCCACCATGGAAACTGCCCAACGTGAGGCGTTTGTATCTCGGGAGGGAACACGACTTCTCGTTCGATTTGGGTTCATGGTCAACTTCATTTCCGAGCGGTGGAAGGGCCGTTCTGAGCTTCGTCAGGCGTCACCAGTAGTAATCAGTTAATCTAGCAGTAATATGAGCACCAAGTTATTCGTAGGGAACCTCTCCTATAGCGTCACCGAAAACGACCTCGAAGACCTCTTCGCCCAGCATGGCAGCGTCCGGGAAGTCAATTTGATCCTCGACCGGGCAACCAATCGCTCCCGTGGATTCGGCTTCGTCACCATGGACGATCGTCAATCCGCTGATGCCGCAGTTGAAGCTTTGAACGGAACCGAATGGGAAGGACGAACCCTGACAGTCAATGAAGCTCGCCCACGTGAAAGCGGGGGAGGAGGTGGCGGCGGCGGTCGCGACAGCCGCCCGAACAATAAGTCCTCGCGACGATTCTAATCGTCGAGCTCGAGCCGATTGTTTGCGCGCATTTCTGAAAGCCACGCCGGCATTAAGAAATGCGCCGCCCCCGTCACCGAGTTCGAACTACCACGGTCGAACCACGGTCGAACTTTTCGTCGCTCTTTTAGCCGAACAGCTCCCCGTCCTTCACTCGCGACAGGGATCCCCATGCCTTAAGCTTCCTTTTCCTCCCGGGCGGCTCCATTTACCAGAGCAGGTCATTCGCGGAGCCGGCAGGGATGTGATCCTCCCATCGGACAATCCCAAAGCCCCTTCACACATCGCGCCTTTCGGCACCCCAGCGTATTATTCTCGACCGCCCCCCGATCAATCCCAGAGTGGTGAAGGTGTATGGGCCTGCTTCATTATGCCTTCGACCTTCCTGACAAGTTTCGAGTGCTTGTCCGCCACATCATTCTCTTCCCCGAGATCCTGATTCAGGTTGTAAAGCTCGATATTCCCTTCAAACATCGGCTGGCGCACCGCCTTCCATTTTCCCATCCGAACGGCTTGGGCCGTCTTGCCTTCGTAAAACTCCCAATATAGGTAATCGTGCTCCATTTGCTCTTTTGATTTTCCGAGCAATGTCGGCAGAAAACTGATACTGTCGGTGCCTGCCGGGACGTCGGCGCCGACCGCATCAGCGGCAGTGGCCATCAGATCTCCGAAATACGCAACATGATCTGTCACTCGCCCCGGCTCAATCGTCCCCGGCCACCAGGCAATCATCGGCACCCGGATCCCTCCCTCGTAGAGGTCACGCTTCATCCCGCGTAGAGGCCCGTTCGGATCAAAGCGCTTGGGAGTATGGCCTCCTTCGTTGTGATGACCATTGTCCGAGCTGAACATGACGAGCGTCTCATCGGCAATCCCATTTTCTTTAAGGCGTTCCATCAAAAGCCCAATATCGCGGTCCATCCGTGAGATCATGGCTGCTTGGCCCTTGTTCTGATGCGACCATGGCTTGTTGGCGTAAGGACCGTAATCGGGGACCTCCATTCCATTACCCGTAGCCCGTGTGGCCTCGTTGTTGGCATGAGGAATCGTCAGCGAAATATCCAGGAAAAACGGTTCCTTTCGATGTTTGTCAACCCATCTTATGATCTGGTTGACAAACAGGTCGTGGCTGTATTTGGCCTTCAATGAGGCCCATCCTCGACCAAAGGTCCCTTTGCCCGGCACGACATTCGGCAGCGAGACTTTCACCCGATTGCGCCATAGATACGCCGGATAATAATTATGGGCGTGCCGCTGATTCAGGTAGCCAAAGAAATAATCGAAGCCTTGTCGAGTGGGAATGCCGGTCGATTCCGGCTGCCCCAGCCCCCATTTTCCGATAAGGCCCGTTGTGTAGCCCTGATTCCGAAGCAGCTCGGCCACTGTCCGGTCTTCCGGTCGCAACGGGTACCTGGCATTGCCGCGGATCCGGGTGTGACCGGTATGCTGCCCGGTCATGAGCACACTTCGCGAGGGGGCACAGACTGTCGAGCCCGCGTAGAAATCGGTAAAGCGGATCCCCTCGGACGCCATTCGGTCGAGATTCGGGGTAAGGATTTTCTCTTGTCCGTAACAGCCCAAATCGCCATATCCCAAGTCATCGGCCAGGATGAAGATAATATTGGGCGGGCGCTCGGCTTCCTCGGCCTCGACCGGACTGCTCATCAACAACCCGATCGAGAACAGCGCCATTACCACGGCGTGAATAACCGTGTTGGCAACCGCTTCAAACCCGATCCAACCATGCTTGCGCTTCCAGATCGCCATCATATTCAACTCGCCAAAAATCATGTTAACCCCGCTCAAAACCGCCTCTTGCGCCATCTCACTCCCGTCAGGAGAAGCTGAATCCGCAGCGGCCCGTGCTCCCTTGTCCGCACGAGCTTCTATTCCTTATACCAAGACCCACCTCGAGAAGGCAATTCCGAAAAGGGCGCACTTCGAACAAATTGACGAACCTGAGGAATTGCGATATCAGTGGGGTAAATTGACTTATGTTTCGCGATACCCGTGTGGCAGTTCAAAAGTGGGCCTTTTTTTTGGGCATTCCGTTGGCCGGGGAGCTATTGACCAATTCGTTGTCCCGGATTCCCGGGATCCGTGCCTTCTTTGAAGCGATCTCCGCGGCTCTTTTCTCTCAACCTGAGGGAAGCGACGCGGCATCCGAAGCGGTGACCCATCCCCTGACACGCTTCCTTCTGTTGGTCGGCGGCGTGGTCCTGCTGGTCTTGACGGCTTACTTGGTCAAACGACGGCGCAAAAAAGACGATTTTAAAGCCCTTTGTTCTTCTCCCCGCGCGAAGAAACCCGATTCCGCTAAGCAGCCCTCTGCGGAGGAAGAAACCGGTAAGCAGCCAATTTTTGGCCTCTTGAGTCTGATTCTGAGATCCGTCATCGCCGTCGTTATCGGTGCCGCCATTTTCAATTCATACGCATTTCTCGGGTCGATCTATGATACAATTGCGAGCTTACCGGGGCGATTGCTCGCCGGCATCAGTCCCGGACTGGGCGAGTCCTATGCCGCCA
Source organism: Verrucomicrobiota bacterium (assembly GCA_018610125.1). Taxonomy (GTDB): domain Bacteria; phylum Verrucomicrobiota; class Verrucomicrobiia; order Limisphaerales; family JAHEOI01; genus JAHEOI01. The sequence goes on along the minus strand of JAHEOI010000108.1, from coordinate 4,751 downwards.
TCTTTTCAGGAGAAACATGGTACCAGGGCGTCATTCGGACCGTTGTCGGAATCGCGATCGGCCTGCTGTTGGTAGCCGTCACGTCCGCTCTCTATCGCAATGCCATCAGCCGCAAACATGGGCCAATCTTCAAACGGTTCCTGGTGAACGGCTTTACGCCATGGTGGGGCCGATGGGCATCGGGCAAGAACATCGGGATGACGGTCTCCCATAAAGGGATCTGGCAATTGGATGGTTACACGCACATTCCCCAAGATATGCGGGCGGTCGCCGATGTACGGGTTGACGATTACGTGCATGACTCATCACAACAGGATGGGAGCATTTGGTACGACCGGAGCACCGAGCCCAAGCCGCAAAAACGGACCATCACCCGGGATGATATCGATCACATCAAGCAAGAGCTCCTCTCCCATAAAAAGGGAAGTGAAGAAGGCGAGAACGGAACGCTCAAGGGAGGCGAGGTGCGCGATTTCCTCGAAAAGATGGACTTCCAAGCGGCTTTACGCCCCTATTACCGGGAGCGGGACCAGGAGATGCCGGCGGACACCGATCTGAGGGCCGTCCTGGAGCTCCTCTCCTCGGAGAAATATCAAGAAGAAGACGTTGCCAATGTCAGCTCCGACGAGATTTATAAGAGCCTGCAGAGCTTACCGCTCTATCAAGAAGGGGGGAAATTTCAGCGCATGTTCTTCGAGCGCGACAGCGTTGGGGCCAATGTGCCGCTGGTAACCTTGGATGAGCAAACCCGATCGACGCTCCGCAATACGGAACGCTACCACGGCTCCGAATACACCGCTCCTCACCGGATCAAGCCGGTCTTTATCTTCCGTCACTTGCGGGGCCAAGACAGCGACTCGGTGGAAGATACCACCGCCGATGATCAGGAAGCGGAAGGAGAACAAGTCGAAACCGCGATGAATACCATCCGGCAGTATCGAAAGCGATGGAATCAAATCCTTAAGAAAGGGTTGGGCCAATCCTACACGCTGATATTTCACGGCCAGCAATACACCATCGAAGAGGAATGGCTCAGCTCAGTTCCGGTCGGGATCAATCGAAGGGTCAGGCGGAAGTTTTACGTGCGTCTGGGCGAAAAGATCGTCGCCAAGATTCAAGAGAACCTCTGGACAGCCCTGACCAAGTGGGCCGGTAATAACGACCGTATCATCGACATTTATGAGCCGGGATTGGCTCGCCGAGATGCCATGGGCCGCGTTTTGGCTCTCTTTACGGAGTATCTGGCAAGTCAAAACCATTATCGCCAAAACCGCCTCAGCGCGGCCATTCAAACGCGTGGCGGAATGGAAGAAACCCTTGCCGGACGATGACGCAGAAAAAAGTCTACACAGGAGTGACCCAGCTTCGGATTCGACACTCCGAAGTCAAGCTCAACCTCCTCTTTTATCGCTGGCGCGCCTGGCGCCAACGGGAAGACCGTGTCGTGCTTGAAGGGGGTGAACTGCAGCATGTGCGTCAAGAAGGACCCGAGCTCATCATCGAGCACTTCCAAGGGAATCTCTTTCTCTCTTCAAATCACCGCGTTGGGATCGCCGCTGACGCAAGCCAGTTGACCGGACAGCATTCGGGGGGGCGTATCCAGGTGACCGAGGGAAATCTCGACCTTGAAGCGCCGCCCAACTTCACCGAGGGCTGGCAGACCCTCACCCATGGGATTTGGCAAACAGGAAGAGATGTCATCGGGATCGCCGCCCTTTGCCTGCCAATGTTGGCAATCACGACCGTGGCCGCTCACTTTACCGGCGCCGCCCCCCAAGACTATGCCGATATTGGGGTCCTCACAGCCGCGGGCACTTACGTCGGCGTTGCCGGTCGGCACGCCGGAAGCTTCATCCGCGCAACCCTTTTGGCCGCAATCATCATTTACGGCCCGGAGCTATTTTATGGATTCGGAAAAGGCTTGAACTACCTTGTCGCTCAGCTCGGTCTGGAAGACATCTGCAAGACCCTCTGGTTTGGCTTCACCTGGTCCGTCGGCTCCCTGGGACGGACCTACTTCCAGCGGCGCACCCGCACCTATTAGCGACCAACGGGGGCTTCGGGTCGGACCACAGGCTCTGGACCCGGGCCGGATTCTGGCAGAAGATCCATGATCAATAAAGGGCGACGGCGCCGGCGAGCCCACCGATCAATGCCGGCAGGATCGATGCCCCCGTATTCACAAACACCGGGATCACCCCAAATCCGAGATTTCGTGCACCCAGTCCATCATAGGCTACCCACGACAAAGAAGCATATTTGAGCGCTCAAGCACCTGGAAGAGGAAAACCGGCGCCGGCCTTTTCCAGGATTAGCACCCAATCATTCCCACGTCCGGATGTTGGCGGTGTGTACGTCTGGCATCCTCAATGGTCCGTTGAGTACCGATCACTGCCTTCCCGCGGAAAGCATGGAATTCAGGACTTCCGCGAAATCTTCAGGGGAGACACCACGACGGTAACTGTCCGTGTAGATATGCGCCTTGTTCCCATCGGTCCGCCACTGGTTGCCCCCGTCGTCCGCCTGGATCGTATTGTATCCATATCTCCTCACCTTGAAATAGGGTTGCGTTCCACGAACGGCGATATACGTGGCAATCAAGTCCCCTGAATGGTGCTCGGAGTCCAATTTCCCAGCCAGCTCGTAGGCGTATCGCACCGGATTATCCTTGGACACACGCCTCAGCCCCTTCCCCGTCATCGTTACTTTGATAAAGTCCTCATCACCCCCGATCCAATGGATCTTCACAGGCCACTCCTCCGCCACCTTGTCCGCAGCAGGTGCATCCCGATCGAAATTGCCATGGTCATGTCCTTGCCATGGAAACGCCCCGCCAATGATGAAGGTCTCCTTTACCTTTTCTTTCACCAGCTCCTTGCCGCTCAATGGACTATGCTCATCGGCCTCGGTTTCAATCAAATGCGCCGGATTCGTTAGATGCCCCATTGTGGCGATGGTCACACTCTTGTCGGCTTGCTTGGACAAGACACGCCTGTAGACCTCGACCGCGGCGGGCGCATTTTCAGCCGTCACATCATGCGGATATTCCGAAACCACCGTATCGCCTTCCAAGATCCACGAATTTTTCTCCCCGTAGCGTGTAATCCCGGTCGGTAAATCGGGCCGGCCATAGTAGGTATTGATCACGTCGACGAGCTCGACACTGTAACCCATGGGAGACCCGGAGACGGTGGCGAGTATCTCAACCTCCCCCAAGTCGGCCATACGGTGGAGTATCGCCAGCGCGGCCGCATCGTCGATGTCCGAGTCCATGTCGGTATCCCAAATCAGCCGCTTCGGCCCGGAATCGGGCTTGTCTTCCTGCCTTTTGGCTGACCGCCCCCTCGCCTCAGAGGTTTGTTGGTCCCGCGTTTCGGCAATCTTAAAGACATGACCGCTCGATGTCGCGCCCGCGCCGCCGCCTAATGCGTTAAACAAGTGCGTCGGCTGTCCCGCCTTCAGTAGCAGCTTGGGCCGCTCAAAGCGTCGCCATCGCGGCCCGGGCTTGATCTCGTCCTCCCGATAATAGCGGAGCGTGCCATGGTAGGCGATTTCCGGTAAATGCGAGAAGTTCAGACCGGCTTCCGAAGAGAAAAGCAATCCCGATCCTTCGTCGTGAGGGGTTTCCCGATTCTTGAACACCCCGAAATCCCGCGTAAGGATGGAAACCCCTCCGTCCCTGACCCAAGCAAAAGGGTCTTCGAGACCCGCGGCCTCTTCACCCACAACCTCGGCCGGATCTATTACGGGATTGTTTTCATATTTCGTATAGGGTCCTCGGATCGTTTCCGAGATCGCGACGCCGATCTTGTCGTTATGGTCACGGTCCCAAGTCCGGTAATAGATCAGGAACCGACCCTTGGGATGCTCGATCAAGGTTGGATTCAGGACTGTCACATGATCCCAAGCCCCCTCCGGCCCTGTGCCGATGACCTCCGGCTGAATTGACCAAGGACCCTGGAGCGAATCCGCAAATGCAAGCCCGATCTTTCGTGCCCCTTTTCCGGCAGACACACGGTTCCAATTGTAGATCATGACATAGTCATCGCCCATCTTCTGAATCTCGGGGTTGTGCGCCCACACCTCTCCCCCGGCATGCGCCGCCAGAGCCTTGTTGAGACCAATGGCCTTCTGAACAATTTCGTACGGGCCTTCCGCTTCGGCGGCCATTGCATGCCCCACGCCGGAATCCTTTCCTTTCCAGCCGGTGAAGCCGTCCTTCGCCGGCCATCGTGCATAAAACAGATGCACATTCTCGTCAGGTCCGTAAATCGGCGAACAGCCCCAAACAAAGCTATTCGGATCTTCCAGGATACGGCCCACCGGCACCAGGCGCCTCGAAAAACTCGATTCCGGAAATTCAAGCTTGTCGTGGCCCCAAGCTCCTTCGGATCCGCTCAAAACCACTCCAAGGATTGAGGCGGTCACAAACCAGCGCTTCATGATATTCATGGAAGACAATCGCGATGTTCCGTTGACGGGCTAAAGGCACGTTCCCGCCTGCCTGACGCTTCGCTTCAAACGTTGCCGCAGTTTTGCGAACGCCTTGCCAGGTCACTTCACGGACGGATCCAAGGGAATGCCCAACTTCTTGTAGAGCGCGCGGCGACCTGCCTTGTCGCCCTCCAATACGCCATGCGCGTAGGTTGCAACCTCTTCAGCATGCTTGCGGGGAACCACGATCACGCCGTCCCCGTCGGCCACGATGACATCACCCGGACGCACCAAAACGCCGCCAACGACAATCGGGC
>JAHEOI010000107.1 GCA_018610125.1 Verrucomicrobiota bacterium | reverse complement strand
TGGAGGCGATCCGAATACAGCCCTTCAGGTTGTCCTTGCCACCTCATTGCTCGGGTTGCTGAGCATTCCGACCTGGATCGCTCTCGGCAACCGGCTGCTCCTCTAGTCTGCGTTTCTCAGAGAAATGTAGGCGCTTTCGGGACTCTATCACACGGCCTCAACTTCGCTGTCTACGCTTCGTGCCGCCCTCTCGGACGACTACGCAAGTCTCGCTTCCGGCGGTTCGTCAAACCTTACCAGGTGGGCTTCCCACCCACTGGGCTAATCTGGAGAGTTTCGACTCTCTCGAGCTTCCCCTCTCCCTAGTTTCGTGGCGCAATGAGGCAACGCCTCGCTAGCAATCCACCTCGAGACCGGTCATCTCCGAGACGATCTGTTTTGATTTGCGCAACGCATCCGGCTCCCCGGTGGCCTTCGACGGGTCATCCGTGATTTTGGCAACCGGCGTACCGTTGATGTCGACCATCTTGATAACAATATCCAACGGCGGTTTGTCCAAGATATCGTTGGTCAAATGGGTCCCGATACCGAAAACCGGCTTTGCCTCCCCACCGACATATTCCGTGATCGCCTTGGCCTTCTCCACTGTCACGCCGTCACTGTAGACCATCTTCTTATGCCTCGGATCAACCCCCAGCTTTCGGTAATGTGCTAAAAAGTCATCTGTGAAATGGAAAGGCGATCCGCTATCCTGCCGGATTCCTTCATACGCTTCGGCCAACTCCTTGGTAAAGTCGTTACGAAAGAGCGCGCTCGTGTAAGTATCGGTCAAGGCAATGCCAAGCCTCCCTCCAAAGACCTCCAGCCAGGTCTCCATTGCATCGCGATTGGCCCGACGAATACCGAACAGGCCGGCATGGCCCATGATCCATTCATGGGCCATGGTTCCGATCGGCGCCGTGCCGAATTGTCTCGCAAAATGGACATTACTCGTTCCCACAAACGTGCTGGCGACCTCTTCCGAGGCGCTCGGTACGTCTACCAAGGCTTGAATGGCCGCCTGATGCAATTGATAGCTTCGGCGACGGCGGGTTCCAAAGTCGGCGAATGTGCTGTTTGCCTTCGCCAGCTCAAGGCCTTTTTGCAAGGTTTTATCGTAATAGGCTTGGCTATCGTGGGGCCACACAGCATCATTAAGCTCGTGGTAGGTCTCACTGATAATAGCCAAAAGGGGGACCTCCCATAGAATCGTCTTGGCCCATGAGCCGGAGACTTCCACCTCGAGGCCCCCCCGCTCATTCAGTCCCACCGCGACTTCCGACGGGTCAAAACGATAGTCGCGCAAGTATTGGAGATAATCCGAGGAAAAGAAATCGAATTGCTCGAGCCATTCCTTCTCTTGAGGGGTGAGGGATAGCTCGCCAAGCTGATCGATTCGGTACCGGATCTGGCGCAGCACTTTGGACGTAAATCGCCCTTCCTCGCCACGGCTAATGAAATGGTAAGTCACCTTGGCGTCCGGGTAACGCTCCCAAATCGCCCGCTGCATCGTAAACTTGTACAGGTCGTTGTCCAACAGGCTGCCAATCATGAGTCACGGTTACCTTCAGTCTCCCCAATTCCTGTCTCAATTGCCGGCTGTCAGCGCCGGCGATCCAATAGCGTCTTCGATTGAACCGCCTGCGCTCCGGCCGCTTTCATTTTTTCCCAAGCATCAGCCAAGGACCCGTTTGTGTCGATTCCGCGCGTGGCATCCTCAATCACGAGCACCTCAAAGCCTTCTTTGCAACCGTCGACCGCCGACCAATGAACGCAGAAATCGGTGGCCAAGCCGGCCAGATAAATCCGGTTGATGCCCCGCTCCCTCAAGTACCCCGTGAGCCCGGTCGGCGTCACATGATCATTCTCGTAAAAAGCCGAGTAGGAATCAATCTCCCGACGGAAGCCCTTCCTGAGGATTAGCTCGGCGGGATCCTTCTCAAGGTCGCTCCGAAAGGCGGCCCCTGTCGAACCTTGCACACAATGATCGGGCCATAGGATTTGCTCCCCATATGGAAGCTCAATCGTCTGAAAGGGCTGCTTTTCGGGATGGGATGAGGCAAATGAAAGATGGTGCGCAGGGTGCCAATCCTGTGTCAGGATAGTATGGTCAAATACCTGCATTAAGCGATTGATCAACGGGACAATCGTATCCCCTTCCGGGACCGCCAAGGTACCCGCCGGCGGGCAAAAATCATTCTGTAAATCGACCGCTAAAAGTGCCTCCATAGCCGCTGCCAGCCCAAATTTTTCGTTGCGTGCACTCTGTTTTACAGTAACCTCTTCGCTCGGTCGGTGCAAAACAATCGACAATGGCACCCGAAGGCCCCGCCAGGCCAGCGAATTTTTGGGTGGAAAGTTGCGATTTGGCGTTCTATTGTTTTTAGGAGTAGGGCTGTCGCAACTATGATGGGAAGGTCGTTACACAGCAACAGAGGAATCGTAAGGTGCCGACTGCCGCCGGCGCCATAAGGCCTCAGCCGCGGCAGGGCAGGCTGTAGCAGAGGCAATCGCCGTCCATACGAGAGGAGCCTACAACCAAGACGGGACTTTCCCAGCTCGACCTGAAATCCGTAATCGCGATGGTGGAGGTCGAAGGGAGAAGTTGCAACCTGCCGAAACAGTGGTCAGATTATACCTCCTTAACGCAGTCTAAGGCCCTTTGTTAAGGTCCCTGGGTGTGGCACACCTGGAAATCAGGTGAGACCGTATACCGTTTAATGGAACAACATGATTAGAGAGAACGAACTGAATCGCCAAACCGAGCGGGGATGGACCGACCTACATCGGGAGCGCGCCAATTGTGGCGTCGGAGTTCTGATGGACTTAAGCGGCCATGCGAGTCACAAAACGGTGGAAGACGCCCTGGAGATCCTTCGAAATCTCGACCATCGTGGCGCTCGAGGAGCCGAAGAGAATACCGGTGACGGGGCAGGCATCCTGATTCAAAAGCCCCATGCATTCTTCCAAGAACTGGTTCCCGGGCTTGGCGATTCGAATTCCTACGGGGTCGGACAGATCTTTTTCCCGAACGACGAGGCCATTCTCCCCCGGTTTGTTCAGCTAATCGAGCAAGTGGTCACGCAGGAAGGGTTTGAGGCTTTTCATTGGCGTCGGGTCCCGACGAATCACTCCGGGCTCGGCAAGACAGCGGTGCAATCGGAGCCGATCGTGCAACAACTCTTTGTACGCCCTCAGGAGGCGTGCTCGGCCGAGGAGCTTGATATTCGCCTTTATGTGCTTCGGCGGGCGTTGGAAAAGGCGATTGCGCAGAGTGAGCTCCCGGAGAGAGACCGTTTTTACATCTGCTCTTTGGATCGTCGAAAGCTGGTTTACAAAGGCTTGCTGACCAACGCGCAGGTGGAGACCTACTATCCGGACTTGCAGGATGAGCGTGTGACCTCGAGCTTGGCACTCGTTCACGCCCGCTTTTCCACGAACACGCTCGGCTCATGGGATTTGGCGCATCCCTACCGGAGCATCATCCATAACGGGGAAATCAACACTTACCGTGGTAACCTGAACTGGATGCGTGCTCGCGAAGCGGATTTGGCTCATCCTCGCTTCGGCAAAGAGATTGAAAAGCTTAAGCCGGTGACCACGGATGGCCAAAGCGACACCGCCATCCTCGACAACGTCTTGGAGTTGATTGTCGAGAGCGGACGCTCTCTGGCCCACGCCTTGCGGATGCTGATCCCCGAGGCATGGAACAAGGACCCCTTGATCAGCAGCCAGAAGCGTGACTGGTACGATTACCACTCCACGCTGGTCGAGCCGTGGGATGGGCCGGCGTTAGTGGCTTTCACAGACGGATACAGTGTCGGGGCTGTCCTGGACCGAAATGGCTTCCGGCCATGCCGCTACACGATCACCAAGGACAATCGCTTGGTCTTGGCAAGCGAAGTCGGAGTGCTCAACATCGACCCCTCCGAGGTTAAAGAGAAGGGTCGTTTGAAGCCGGGCCAGATGTTCCTGGCAGACGCCGATCAAGGGAGAATTCTCTCGGATGCCGAGGTTTTCGAGCGGCTTACCGATCACCAATATGGTGAATGGCTGAAGCAGAAACGGGTTCGATTGCCCGAGCTGGTGGATAAAACCGAAGTCCCATCGATCCCGGAATTTGACGACTTGACTGCGCGGCAGTGTGCCCTCGGTTACACGTTGGAGTCAATCAATCGGTATATCGAGCCAATGTCCCAAGATGGGAAAGATCCGGTTGGCGCCATGGGGGACGACACGCCGCCTTCGGTCCTTTCGACCCGAATTAAGCCGTTGTTCAGTTACTTTAAGCAATTCTTTGCCCAAGTCTCCAATCCGCCGATCGATTATATCCGGGAGGACATGGTCACCACCCTGGAAAGCCATATCGGTCGCCAAGCCAACTTTCTGAACGAAACGGAGGAGCATTGCCGCCAGCTCTTTTTGAAGTCCCCGATTCTGCGACTCCGAGAGCTGGAGGCGATCAAGACGATCGACAAAAATGGGATTCGGTCGTGCCCGATCGACATGACCTTTCCTAAGGAGGGAACCCTCGAGAAAGGGATCGAAGACCTTCGAGCCAAAGCGGCCAATGCAATCCGCGAAGGGTTCGAGATTTTGGTGCTGTCGGATCGCAATATCGGACCCGACCGGCTTCCCATTCCCAGCTTGCTGGCTGTCGGCGGACTCCATCACCATCTGATCCGGTTGGGACTCCGAACGCGGGCGGCCATTGTTGTCGATTCCGGTGAGCCTTCGGCTGTCCATCATTTCTGCACGTTGATCGGTTACGGGGCGGACGCCATCTGCCCCTATCTTGCCTACGCCACTATCCAATCCCTCAATGAGGGGAGCCCGGCAACAGTCCCGGAAGCTATTGAGCGATATATCAGCGCCGTCGAGGATGGAATCCAGAAAGTCATGTCGAAGATGGGCATTTCGACGCTTGAAAGCTACAAAGGAGCCCAAATCTTCGAGGCGCTCGGATTGAATCAGGGGCTGATCCGGGAGTACTTTAGCGGCACGATCAGCCGCATCAGCGGGATCGGTATCACCGAGATCCATGAGGATGTTGTCGAGCGGCATCGTCAAGCGTTTCAACCCTGCGTGGGCGGGAATCTGGAGTTGGACCAAGGAGGCGATCTTTACTGGCGTCGGGACGGCGAATTCCATCAGTGGAATCCGGACACCGTCGGGATCCTGCAATACGCGGTGCGTACAGGCAATCCCAAGGCATATAAGCAGTTTGCCAAGCTGATCAACCACCAGGATGAGCAACTCCAAACCTTGCGCGGCCTCGTCGATTTCAAAGGAGGCACCGACCGAGCAATCCCGCTGGAAGAAGTGGAGCCGGTCGAGCAAATCTTCAAGCGCTTCTTTACCGGATCGATGTCCTTTGGGGCATTAAGCCTGGAAGCCCACGAAGCCCTTGCGATCGCGATCAACCGGCTTGGCGGAACCGCCTGCTCCGGTGAGGGAGGCGAACAGCGCGACCGATTTGGCACTGAGCGGGAATGCAGCAATAAGCAAGTCGCCAGCGGTCGTTTCGGAGTGACCAGTCATTACCTGACAAACGCGAAGGAGCTTGAGATCAAGATCGCTCAAGGCGCCAAGCCTGGTGAAGGGGGACAGTTGCCGGGAGAGAAAGTCGACGAAATGATCGCTCAAGTGCGGTTTACCACCCCGGGGGTCGGGCTGATCTCACCGCCGCCGCACCACGACATCTATTCGATCGAAGATCTGGCCCAACTGATCCATGACTTGAAATGCATCAATCCGGACGCCGGAATCCACGTCAAGCTCGTTTCCGAAGCCGGTGTCGGGACCATTGCGGCGGGAGTCTCCAAGGCCAGGGCGGACGCGATATTGATCGCCGGCGACTCAGGAGGGACCGGAGCGGCCGCCAAGACCTCGATCAAATCCGCAGGCTTACCTTGGGAGCTTGGGTTGACGGAAGCCAATCAAGTCCTCTTGTCCAATCGGCTACGCTCCCGTGTGAAGCTGCGGGTCGATGGCGGATTCAAGACAGGTCGGGACGTCGTTGTGGCGGCACTTCTGGGGGCCGAGGAATACGGCTTCGGGACATCGGCCTTGGTTGCCCTCGGTTGTGTGATGCTTCGCAAGTGTCATTGCAACACTTGCTCGGTCGGTGTGGCAACGCAAGATCCGGAGCTGCGAAAACGGTTCCCTGGAAAGCCGGAGCATCTAATGAACTACTTACGCTTCATCGCTGAGGAAGTTCGTGAGATCATGGCCAACCTTGGCTTTCGAACCATGGAAGAAATGATCGGCAAGACCGACAGGCTGGCAGCTCGGTCTCTCCCCCATCCTCGGGCCCACAAAACCGACTTATCGCCAATGCTCTATTTGCCCGACTCGGAGGACGATCCGCGCAAGACGCGCGAGCAGAATCACAAGCTTGAAGGGAAGCTCGATTATCAGCTTATCGAGGCGGCCAAGCCGGCAATTGAGCAAGGGACACCGATTCAAACGGACTTAAAGATCACGAATCACGATCGGACATTCGGCACGTTGCTAAGCTCCAGAATCGCGAAACGATATGGGGCTGCCGGCCTGCCGCACGACACCATCCTTGTCAATTTGACCGGAGCTGCCGGTCAGAGCTTCGGGGCGTTCCTTTCCCGTGGCATGACCTTTCATCTAGAAGGCGAGGCAAACGACTACGTCGGCAAAGGACTTTCGGGCGGCAAGATCACGATCACGACGCCGCCCACAGCCGCCTACGAAGCGGACAAGAATATCTTATTGGGGAATGTCGCGCTTTATGGTGCCACAAGCGGCGAAGTCTATTTAAACGGAATCGCCGGAGAGCGGTTTGCCGTGAGGAATTCCGGCGTGCACGCCGTTGTCGAAGGCGTTGGCAACCACGGATGCGAATACATGACCGGGGGGATCGTCGTCATTCTCGGGGATGTCGGGCGCAACTTCGCCGCCGGCATGAGCGGGGGCGAGGCATACGTCTTCCACGACGGAGACGAGGACCTGGAGGCCAATATCAATACAGGAATGGTCCGTATCGAGCGGAACCTCGACCAGCGCGACCATGAGATCCTACACCGCATGGTGGAGAATCACCACGATTATACCAAGAGCACCAAGGCAAAGCAGCTCCTCGATCGATGGGAGCAAAGCCTGGAGTGGTTCGTTAAGGTGATGCCCGTGGCCTACGAAAAAGTCGCCCTGCAAAACCTCGATAAAGGAATCGATATTCGCGCTACGGCACCACCCCCGCGGGGAGAGTGCGAAACCGTGCCGGTGGCTTAACTCCTTTCGACCCATGGAAATTCTTTTCGACAAAACCGATTCAGAACGCTCTGTCGAGCTTTAACCGAAGGCATGAGTAACGAAAATCACCCAAACGGCTATTTAAACTATCCTAGGAACGGCATTGGCAAACGCCGTCCGGCGGAGCGCGCCCGCGATTACAATGAAATCTTCAAGCCGACTTGGGACGTTAAAAAGCTCCAACAGCAAGGCGAGCGCTGCATGGATTGCGGCGTCCCGACCTGTATGGGGGGATGTCCCATCGGGAATATCATCCCTGACTGGAACGATCTCATCAGCCGGGGCGACTGGAAACAAGCACTGGATCGACTCCACGCCACCAACAATTTCCCGGAGTTCACCGGCTACACTTGCCCGGCCCCGTGCGAAGACGCCTGCACGCTGGCTTACAATGACGACGCCGTTACCATTAAGGATATCGAGCGGGCCATTGTCGACATGGGATGGTCCGAGGAGTGGATCAAGCCCCGGCCCCCTT
>JAHEOI010000106.1 GCA_018610125.1 Verrucomicrobiota bacterium | reverse complement strand
GCAAGCACCTTCAACAAGACAAGCGCCGCCAGCACTGCAAACGGTGTCAGAGTTAGCTCGAAGGGAATCCGCCAGCCGAACGCCCGTTTGTTGATCACTGTGATCAGCATGCTCGACAGGTAGATACCGGTCGGTATGGCGACAAGCAAAGCGCCAAGCGCAATCAGGAATGACTCGCTCAGAATCAGGCGGACCAATTGCGCGCGAGAGGCGCCGGCCGCCGCCATCCGTCCGAAGACCCATGAGCGCGCTCGCGTAAAGGAGATCAACAACACCAGCAAGCCGATCCCGGCAACCACGCTTGCGACCATGCCCATGACATCGGTGACGGCAAAGGTTCGATCGAACTCGGCAAGCGCTTTCTGCTTGAGGTCTCGCTGAGAGTCGAGGTAATAGCCATATTCCTCGGTGAGCGATTCCAGCTCTGAACGGACCGGTCCAGCGTCGGAATCGGCAAAAATCGCCACGCTGGAGACGCTCGCATCGCCGTAAAGCTCCTTCATTTGCGAGAGGCTCATGTACCCGACCGCCCACTCGGTGCTGTAATCGTTATAAACAGCGCCAATGGTCACAACGACATCCTCTTTTCCGCGGGCCGGGAGCGCCAGTCGATCGCCGGCCGATTTACCGATCCGATACGAACCGGGTTGAGAGAGCCAGATCTCTCCCCGACGAAGCCCCTCCCAAGGTTTGCCTGCCGTGTCATTGAATTGGAAGCTCAGCCGCCTTTGCAGGACTGCAGGCTCGATCCCGCGAAGGGTGATTGGATTGCCATCCCGCATCAAAACCGTTTTTTCGGCCAATCGACCGACATCCCCGATACCCTCCACGGCCCGCAGCCTCGAAATGAAATCGTTTTCCAACGGAATTCCTCGGTCATTCTCCCCGGCAGGCACGGTACGGACATAAAAGTCGGCCTTCACGACGTTTTCGATCCAACCGGTCACGGAGCTACGAAAGCTATCCACCATGAGCGAGACCGAGAGCACAAGCGAAAACGCGGCAACGAGCACCGAGACCATCACCCCTGTCCACGGGCGATAAGCCCGAACGTTCCTCGCTGCCATTTGCGACCATGTCCCTTGGAACGGAATTCGTGAGATCAGGCCGAGGAAAACAGGGCTCATCACGCTCCCCCCGAAAGCGACCAAGAAACAACCGAAAAACGCCGCATTCAAGCCGCCGTCGAGGAAGGCAATCGCGGGCGCAACTACCCAGGCCCCGATTCCCATCCAAAGGAGCGTTGAGTCGCCGACTGTCCCGCCATTGGCCTTAAGTGCCGATCGCTCCCATTCCCGCGGTGCCACGCCCAGTCGGTCGTAAATCGGCTTGAATCCACCGATCAGCGAAGTCGCCACTCCAAGACAGAATCCGCCGAGCAATCGAAGCGGCGGTATCGACGTCGCTTCCGAAAAGAGCGGCACGTAAAGCTGGTCAACCGTGCCGGTCACCATCGATCCGAGCGGGCCGCTTAGGATGCCCCCGAGGAGCACCCCTGTCAGCGACCCGACAACCGCGACAATCGTAAGGCCTCCGAATAGGAGCCGGCAGGTTGCCCTTTGCCCGGCACCGATCGCCCTCAGCAGCGAAATCAGACGCACCTGCCTAAGCGCGTAGAGATACATCGTGCTGTAAACCAAGAACCCACCGACAAACAAGGAGAGAAACGAGAGCGCCCGTAGGTTCGCCCGAAACGACGTCAACAGCGAGCGCACGGATTCCGTTCGCACGCCGGTCGGCAACAAAACCGAAGCTTCATCAAGCTTTACGTTCGATTCGTCAAAGCTCCCGTTGACCTCCTTGAGCAATATCCGGGAGAGCTTGCCATCAAGCTCGAAATATTCCTGAACGAGCCCGATATCCATGAAAATGGTCCGTTTGATCGAAGAATCGTCGACAAAGCCTACAATCCTGACTGATTGGGAGATTCCCTTGACGGTAATATTGACGGAATCGCCGACCTCAAAGTCGGATCGAAAATCGGGCGATGCCACAGCAACACCCTCCCCTGCGATGAATTCATCGAATGGAAGGCTCGACGAGCCAACTCCCTCTTGAAACTGAACGTAGCTAAGCGGGTCAATGCCAAGGACCCGCACATAGCTCGGATTCGACCGGTTTGACGCTGCGCGTCCCCTCGCCTCGCCATAGGTCTCGATGATCGGTGCCATCTTCCCCGAAAAGTCACCGGCCAAATCGAAGTAAACCTCTTCCGATAACAAACCGGCCCGGTTTTCGATCACGTGTGTCGCCTTGCCGAATGTCGCTTCCATCGATTGATTAAAGGCGTGTGTCGCTTGACTGGTCGCCCCCTCCATTCCGACCCAGCCTCCGACGCCGACGGCAACCCCCAAAATGGAGAGGAGCCAATGGAGCGGGTGAAACCGGAAGTCCCGGGTGATCAGTCGAGCCCAAAGCATCATCGAAGCTTTCCGTATCGGAGATGCAAAACGCGATCACTGATTGCCGCGCAATCTTGGGAATGCGTCCCAAGCACCAAAGCGACACCCTCGTTCCGGCATAGATCCCGGAACACCTCCAGGACACCTTGTGAATGCTCATCATCCAAGTTGCCCGTCGGCTCGTCCGCGAGAATCACCTTCGGATCATGGACAATCGCCCGCGCAATCGCGAATCGCTGCTGCTCTCCGCCCGAAAGCGTCTCAGGGAACGCGTCCGCGCGATGGATGATATCAAGCTTCTCCATCAGGGATGCAACACGCTGCTTATCGGACCGCCCGTTGAGCTCAAGGGCAAAGGCGATATTTTCCCGCCCGGTAAGGGTCGGGATAAGATTGAAAAACTGAAAGACCATCCCGATGTGCCGACGTCGGAATCGGGTACGCTCCGATTCATTCAAAGCCGTCATCTTTCGATCGCTAATCGAAACCCACCCGGAATCCGGAAGCTGAATCCCCCCAAGGATATCGAGGAATGTCGTCTTCCCGCTGCCACTCTTGCCCATCAAACTGACGATCTCGCCCACACCCACCTGCAATGATACCGACTCGAGCACCCTCACCCATTCCTTCCCTTGGCGAAAAGCCTTTGAGATCCCTTCAACTTCCACAATCGATTTCATGAGAGGGTGCGACAAATCATTGGACGGTCGTTCTTTGTTTTGTCGTCGTCAACGGGTTCACTCAAGCGCGACCGCTTTTTGAATCATTGCAATTGCAGGCCTACCGGCAGGGTATCCCCGAGGGCGCGCGCCTCATCGGCCGTCTCCATCGCCATAGGCTCGCTGACCATACGGTACCAGGTCGTGGCGCCCCCCATCATTTGCAATGCGTCCAATGCAAGCTGTTTCGACGTCTCGTCGACATCGCGTGTGCGGTCACCGGTCATGCGTGCCATTTGGGTGATGGCAAAGGGGGCGCCTTCAATTCGCTGCACATCCAGTTCGGCCAACGTGAAGAGCCATCGAGCAACGATTTGTGGGGACACGACCTGGTGCTGACTCCCATAAATCGGGACGCGGGCACCGATTCGCCCGAGCGCCCACGCCCACGGCCCTCCCGACGAAAAGTCCGAGTCTTTCAAGCGCTCCAGGATCCACTCTCCCAGCTCGGTTTTCTCCCGAGGAGCCAAATGCTCCAGCGCCGCAGCAGTCCTTACCATTTCATCGAGTCCCTCCGGCTGAATTCCCTTGGCCTTTGATGACGATTTTTTCGGCTCGGGAGGCACACGGACAGCCAAGTGCGGCTTGAGATACTTCCATATCCGCTGCTGCTTTTCCTTATCCAATCCGCCCGCGATCCGACGCCATAAAATCCAAAATTCGTTCCAGACCGGCTTTTCTTTGTGATAGGTCACGCCATCGGTAAAGAGCTCGAATGTCTGATCACACCGCCAGTCATCAAGTGGGTAGCCGAAACCGGGGCGTAGGCTGTATCCCGCCAATTGATAGAAGATGCGCTCGTGATCCGCCGAGCGACGACGTTTGGGGGCTCCCGCAAAAAGGACACTCCAAAGCTCCCGCAGCACAGGCAGTCCCCATTTCGCTCTCGGGCCCAAATGCCGCTCAAGGTTGCCCCAGAGCTGCTTAACCTCCTTCGGTGGCTGCCCCGGCTTCTTATGCCCCTTCACCCCTTTGAAAGCGGTGCTGGGCAGCGGCTTGTGTCCAAAGATCAGATTAATCCACTCGCGGGCCTGCTCGAAGGCCTTCGGCATCGCCTCGGTCACCGCAAACGAGCCTTTCGAAGACGATCCACGAATACCGAATTCCAACCGCCACTGTTCGTTGGTGTCATCAGAGACACACCAAAGCTCCAGGGTCCCGATCTCGGTCAGGCCGGCACGTAGGTGCACCGGAATGCGCTGTTGCGATGGTTCCCCCGAGCTCGATTTCCGCCGCAATAACGTATGGATCGGTGGCAATGGGTGCATGTCGTCGGTCAACGGAACGACGGCACCGGGCGCGTCAACCCGATCCGCCGTGGAGGAAAACAACGGAAATTGAACCGGTTGATTCAATGTCAGGTGGAACGTTCGCTCCCCGAGATCGATCGTCTCCCCTTCCTCGTGCCCTCTGGGAATAACGCAAAGACCTTGGGGCGTCTCGTTGTCGGAAGCTTGGCCGAGCGCGACATAAAACGCATGCGCGCTCCCGCCGCCGATTCGTCGGCCCATCCCATGGCGAACCAGCCCGTAATAGGCAGCCCCCCTGGCGACTGCCAGCTCCAATGAGTCGTGGGGCAGCGTCGGAATGCTCGGCTGATCGGGCCACCATTGCGAGACCACCTCGACCAGTCGCTCCCGGATTTTCTGTGAATTGAAGACCCCGCCGTTGAACAGGATGGCGTCGGGTCGCGGCAAGGGCGGCGAAGCTTCCACACTCTCGGTTTCCACTTCTTCCCCAAGAGCCGACCATCCGGCCGAGATATGCCGCTGGATAAAATTGGCCAATTGACGGGTAATGGCGGGATCCTGGGCATAAGGCAGTCCAACCTGTTGGAGGCCCATTTGCGACGCGCCCTGAATCGGCTCATCGGGGGCACACTCCGGAAAAAACCCATCCAGCACCAGGTCTTCGACCTCCTCGCGTGTCAACTGGGCCGAAAGGGTGCCGCCAAACAGCCGCTTCCCTTCCCTGACGATCGAGAGATTGTGACTTTCGGGTCCCTCCGCGCTCAGCAATGTCTCCTTGGCTCGACGGACCGCCTGGACCAGTTGATTCCATTGGTTATGGCTAAGCTTCCGATGACCGCCGATCATTTTCTGCTCCGCCCGGTGCGCCAAGGCCGCATCCATATTATCACCGCCGAGCATCAGGTGATCACCAACAGCGATCCGCCTTAGGACCGGCCCTTCCGGCGACACACCGACTTGAATCAGCGTGAAGTCGCTCGTGCCACCTCCGACATCCGCCACCAAGACGAGTCGGGTCCCAGCAAGGGCCGCTGCCAAGTTGTCCCGTTGTCCCGCGGTGAAGTTGTAAAAGGCCGCTTGCGGCTCCTCGACCAGCGTGAAATGCTCGATCCCGGCCCGGCGCACGGCATTGACGGTCAACCCCCTGGCCACTTCGTCGAATGAAGCCGGTACCGTGATAATTACCTCTTGACTCTCCAACGGAGTCGCCGGGTG
>JAHEOI010000105.1 GCA_018610125.1 Verrucomicrobiota bacterium | reverse complement strand
GAGGGAAAAAAGCGGCTGACTGCCGCTTCTACTTTGCCTGTCCATGCAGGGGCTTTCGGTAACCAATAATAGATCAGATACCTTGCACAAGCCAAAACAATCCCCCACTCACTTGCTTCGACGGCTCTTTTCGGTCTTGATGCCGCTGGTGATCGCTCCCACCTTGGCCACACGCGGAAGTGACCTCCGTGAATGGGATCCTCCCGAGCCTCAACGAGAATTTCGCGGCGCATGGATCGCTTCCGTAGCCAACACCGACTGGCCATCTGAGCCCGGATTGTCCAGACGAGAGCAACAAAACGAGCTCATCGCCATGATGGATCGTGCCGTTCACTTGAGGCTCAATGCGATCATCCTTCAGGTGCGGCCGGCCTGCGATGCGCTTTATCCCTCTTCGCTCGAGCCTTGGTCGGAATATTTGACCGGAGAAATGGGCGAGGCTCCAAGCCCCACTTACGATCCGCTCCGGTTTGCGATTGCGGAAGCCCATCGCCGGGGGCTCGAGCTGCACGCGTGGTTCAACCCATTTCGAGCGAGGCACCCAGCGACGGAATCGGACCCCGCCCGAACCCATATTTCCCAAACTCATCCGGAGCTCGTGCGCCAATACGGGCCTTACCTCTGGCTCGATCCGGGCTCGCCCGCTGTCCAACGTCACACCCGGAACGTGATTCTCGACGTCCTACGACGTTATGACGTCGACGGGATCCATCTCGACGATTATTTCTACCCGTACAAGATCCGAAATCAAAACGGGAAACTGATCGATTTCCCGGACGACACGACCTGGGAGCGCTACCGACGAGACGGCGGCACGTTGGGCCGAGCCGACTGGCGCCGAGACAATGTCAACGACTTTGTTCGGGACCTCTATGGCGCCATCAAAAAGCGAAAACCTTGGGTCAAATTCGGGATCAGCCCGTTTGGCATCTGGCGCCCGGGCCACCCGCCCCAGATAAAAGGGCTCGATGCCTATTCACAGCTTTACGCGGACGCTCAGAAATGGCTCCGCCAAGGCTGGCTGGATTATTGTGCGCCGCAGCTTTATTGGGCCATTGAGCCTAAAGCCCAAAGCTACCCGGCGCTACAAGCCTGGTGGGCCGAGCAGAACGTTAAACGACGCCATTTGTGGCCCGGCAATCGAGCCACGAAGGTCGGATCCGGGTGGCAGCCCGACGAGATTGTCCAACAGATCCGACTAACTCGTCGCCAGCGAAATGCCAGCGGCAATATCTTTTGGAATTTGAGCGCTCTACTTGAATCACCCAAGCTCTCAAAGGCATTGGCGGGAGAGGTCTATCACAAACCGGCCTTAATCCCGGCTTCCCCTTGGTTGAGTCAACGAAAACCGCCAAAACCAAAATTATCGCTCACGCCAAACCGCTCCCAAGGATTATTCGATGTTCAATGGCGGGCGGACGACGAGGCTCCTGTTTGGCTCTGGGTCTTTCAGAGCCATCGCGGGCACCGCTGGACGACTGAAATCCTGCCCCGAAATCGACGGCACAAAGTCTATCCGGCTTCCGATCCGACGGCCTTGCCCTCGGCCTTTGCCGTCTCCGCCATCAATCGCTACGGAAACCGAAGCAAGCCAACGATTCTCTCGACGACTCAAGTTATTGCCAAGCGATAGAGCGAACAGCGCTCCCACACGCTTCAACCTCCGTGGCTCATTTGAGGCACCAATTGCTTCTCCTGCTTTTCAACCCCCAAGACCCTGAGCACTTCCTCGGATAGCAGCTCTTCCTTCTCGATAAGCGCCTCCGCCAATCGGTCAAGCTCTTGCCGGTTGTCCTGGAGCGTCTGGGTCGCCCTTTCAAAGGCCCGGTGCAGAATGGCGCGAATATCCTCATCCGCCTCTCGCGCCGTCGCTTCACTGTACTCACGGCGTTGGGCCATTTCCCGACCCAGGAAAACATCTTCCTCTCGGCTATTAAGCGCCATATGCCCTAGTTGTTCGTTCATACCCCAATCGAGGACCATTCTTCGAGCCAAACGGGTGGCCTCCTTCAAATCGTTCTCCGCACCACTGGTCGCCGTCCCGAAAACAATCTCCTCGGCCGCACGACCGCCCATCATGACCGCGACTCGATCGACAATGTAATCCCTCGGATAAACATACATCTCTCGCTCAGGGACTTGTTGCGTTATGCCCATGCTACGCTCTCGCGGCACGATCGAAACCTTGTAGACCGGGTCGGTATTCGGCAGCATAACCCCGAGCATTGCGTGACCGGATTCATGATAGGCCACAAGGCGCGTTTCATCCTCGGTCATGACCAGGCTGTCACGCCGCATCCCCATGAATATCCGATCTTGGGCCTGCTCGATGTGCGCGCGTGAAATCGTCCGTTGATTTTCCCGTGCAGCCACCATCGCAGCTTCATTCAACAGATTTTCCAGATCGGCCCCGCTGGCACCCGGCATCCTTCGCGCCACTTCTTCGAGGGAGACGTCCTCACCCAACGGTTTGTCCTTGGCCTTAATCTTGAGGATATCCAATCTTCCCTGCCTTGTCGGAAGATTAATGCTGATTTGCCTGGAGAAACGGCCCGGCCTCAGCAAAGCGGGATCAAGCACATCCGGACGGTTTGTCGCGGCCATCACGATGATATTTTCGGTCGGCTCAAATCCGTCGAGCTCCGAGAGCAATTGGTTGAGTGTCTGCTCACGCTCATCATGGCCACCCCCCAAGCCGGCCCCCCGTTGTCGACCGATCGAGTCAATCTCGTCGATAAAGATGATACCGGAGCCCCTCTTTTTGGCCTCCTGAAACAGATCGCGCACACGCGAGGCTCCCACCCCGACAAACATCTGCATGAAATCCGATCCGGATATGCTGAAGAATGGGACACCCGCCTCGCCGGCAACAGCTCGGGCCAACAGCGTCTTACCGGTTCCGGGGGGCCCTACCAGCATGACCCCCTTCGGTGTCTTGGCCCCCAAATGCTGAAACCGTTCCCGGTGCTCCAAAATCGTCACAATTTCCCGCAGCTCCGTGATGGCCCCTTCCACTCCGGCCACATCATCAAAGGTCACCGGCTCCTTCTTGCGCTCGTAGAGCTTGGCGTTACTCTTACCAACCGAAAAGATGTTCTGACCCTGCGAGCGCATCTGAGTGATGACCATATACCCGATCCAAAACAAAAGAAGGAATGGGATCAAATTCGCCAGGACGAGTCCGATCGGGAAATTCGACTGTTGCTTGGTGTTGACCACGACACCCTGATCAAGCAAAAGCTGGGTCACTTTTTCATCACCGGGTTCAGGGACACGCGTCACGAACTGCCTGTATTCGGTTGGCTCTCCCTTACCATCCTCACCCAACGCCTTCTTAGCCGGCGAGCTCAGCTTGCCTTCAATCTTATTCCCGGTGAATACGACCTTGGTTACTTCTCCATCCTTGACGTGCTGACGGAAGGTGCTGTACGGAATCTCGACATGCCGGTTCAGGCCTTCACTATACAATCCCCAAAATAGGAAGCCGAGAAGGATGAGAATCGCAAACCAACTGAATCCGAACCGTGAAAAAGCCGGCTTATTGGATTGCTCCTCACTCGCTTGCGAGCCATCCTTGGATTGGCTTGAATCATGTCCTTTTTCTTGGTTTTCCGTCACAAATTATCTCCCTTTTCGTTGGCTCTCACTCACCATCTTCGTCTTCGTTGATGGCAACAACAAACCGCAAAGTGTCCCAAGATAACCATAATGCCATGCCTCAGCCACACCAAATTTTGTCCGGCACCGCCCGTCCCGTCTTCTTTCCGCGCTCGCGGGCTCGTCGACTCCTCGGCGGTATTGCTCGCCAGACAGCTCCCGGCGGATATCACTCCAGCCAACCTCGACGCGTTGCCTTCCGCCTAAGGGTCAAAAAATTGACACAATTATTTCTTTCCAGACCTTGAATTTTTTTTGATACCCAAATGAGCCGATCATTCCTCAATCGCGGAGGCGGATGGGTAATCGCCCAAACGGCCTTCATGGCGCTTGTCCTAAGCACCGGCCCTGCTTTCCAAGGACAATGGGGCGTCGGATCGGCATGCAATTTGATCGGGTGGACACTACTTTTCATCGGTGCCGCCTTCGGTATCAGCGGCTTCCTGACTCTCGGCCCCAACACCACCCCGTTTCCTCAACCTCGTGAGGAAAGCACCCTGGTCACGCACGGCGTCTATTCCATTGTGAGACATCCGCTATACAGCAGCCTGATCTTCTTATCGTTCGGTTGGGGTACGCTTTGGATGAGCTTACCCTCCCTGGTGAGCGCAGCCCTCTTTTCCTTCTTTCTCAACATCAAAGCATGCCATGAAGAAGCCTGGCTTCGTCGGAAATTCGCCGAATACGAGGAATACGCGCGTCGGGTACCACGATTCATCCCATGGAGAGTGGGACATCGAGGACGAGGTCCCCATCAGGGAAGACCACACGGATAAGCGTACCTTTCCTGTCGGCGTCACAGGCTTCCCGCCTGCCTCGGACCCAAGCAAGCATCCGGACGGGTCGATTGCGTTGAGCCGTCACTGTTCAAGCTCGTGCCACCGATAAAATTGCCTGCTTTCCTGACCGCCGGTCGGATCGGTCACTGTAAGCCGCCGGGAATCAGGCTCCAATGTCTTAAACGACTCCCACTCGTCGAGGTCGGTCGAGGACTCGATGCGGTACTGCTGCTGCCGGTCGACACCAATCGTAAACGAAAACGAGCCCTCGCTGAATTCGTGCCTCACCAGTTCACCGTAGTGGCGATCCCGAGTATCGGTGATCTGGTAGACAAAACCCCTTGAAAGGGTGGCGAAGTAGAGTCGCCCTGCCTGATCCTCTCCAAAGGTGGCGATTTGCAGGTCGGTATCCGCGAGCAGCTTGGTCTGCCAATCACCGGCGGCATTGCGTTGAGTGCCCCAGATTCGGCCCGTTCCGAAATCGGCAAAGAGATAAATCCCTTGCATCCTTGGAAATTGGCTTCCGCGATAGACATAGCCTCCGGTCACCGAGATGCCGAGACCACGCGGATATTCGAAAATGGGGAAGATGAGGCCGTCCGGCGGCGTCCCGGAATTGAAGGACTCGCGTCGCTCGCCGGCTTCGTAAAAATCCCAGCCATAATTCCGTCCACCCTCGGCATCGGCCGGCTCGAAATCGATCTCCTCCAACGCGTTCTGGCCTACGTCGCCGATATACATGTCGCCGGTCTTTCGATCGAACGAGAATCGCCAGGGATTGCGGAGACCAAGGGCCCAAATCTCGTCACGGGAGCCATCGACATCCACGAACGGATTATCAGGAGGAATGAGATAGGCCTCTTCCTCGCCGACTGCCCCTTCCACATCAATCCGGAGCATCTTTCCCAAGAGTGTGCCGTGATCCTGGGCATTGCCCTGCGGGTCGCGACCACTCCCACCATCTCCAAGACCGAAGTATAAATAGCCATCGGGACCGAATTGAAGCTGTCCTCCATTGTGATTGCCGAAAGGCTGATCCACCGTAAGCACGATCTCTTCCGATTCCGGATCGGCTTGATTCGGGTTGTCTTCCATCACGTGAAATCGGGAAAGCACGCTGTCACCGTTCATTCCGGCCCGATCCGTGGTGTAATCGACATAAAAATACCCCTTCTCTTCGTAATTGGGTGGGAACGCAAGCCCAAGCAATCCCTGCTCATTCCCCCCGTCCTCAACGCGATCGCTGATATCAAGGAATGTCTGCTTCCCATCCTCGTTGCCAAAGACTTGGATCCTTCCCGGTTGCTCGACCACGAAGATCCGATTCGTCCCGATATCGGGCTGTTGGATGTCGACCGGGCGTTCGAGACCAATGGTGACAACACGGTATTGCAGATTGGGCCATTGAAGCTGCCCCTGCACCGTCGCCGCCAGGAATAGCGTGGTCATGACCGTTGCAAGACGCCAAAATCCAGTCGATATCGGATAGCCCGCTGTTTTCATACCCCTTAATGTAGTCCTTTCACAAGCACGCGCAACGAGGTCGGTTTCAAAGAGCCCGCTTTGCCTCGGCCACCTGCCGATCGGCTCGTCGGGTCGGCTCCGGGAGACGGTAACGCGGCGCCGACTCCAGCACCAACTCGACCGCGGTCTCAATATCGATTTGGTGACCGACACTTACAAAGACCGGTTTGACCGCGCGCCGGGTACGAAGCACGACCCCGATGATATCACCCTTATCCCAAAGCCAGACGCGGGCGCCTCGTTCCTCACCAACCACACCGTCAGGCTCTCCAATAAGTCGAGCTTTGGCACACCCGATCGCGGGGATATCACAAAGCACTCCCAAGTGGCATGCGAGCCCGAACCGGCGAGGATGAGCAATGCCATGACCGTCACACATCAGCAGATCGGATGACCGGGGGAGCTTTTCCAAGGCATTCAAAATAGCAGGGGCTTCACGAAATGAAAGCAATCCGGGGATGTAGGGAAAATGGAGGGCGGCCTCGGCACTCTCGGAAGCGACCATCTCTTGCTGTTCGCGGTCCCATAATACGGCCGCCGCAAGACAGGCTTTTCCGTCTCTCGTAAACGCGCAATCGACTCCGGCGATGTATCGAATCCGCACGGTGGGACAGCAAAGCCGAACGCGGGTCGCAAGCTCGCACTGAAGCTCAATCGCTTGTCGCGGTGTCAGGTCCCAAGCGTGCATTGACTTCGCCCATTTCATCCATCATCCTTACCTCTCGGGCGGTAAGTATCAAAATCAATCATGAAATTTTGTTGGAGTCGGACAAGGGATCTGGTCGCCGTTTTCAGCGTCGTCGCCGTTGTCAATATGACCGCGTTTGGGCAGGTCAGCATCGACGGCCTGCTAAAACGGACGAACCAGTCGGTTGGCGATACTGAGCGACAAGTCCTGGCCTTCTACTACCCTTGGTATGGCACACCATCCGAGCCCGCCGGCAAGGGCCAGAATCTTCATTGGGGAGCAATCAGCCCCGCCGACAAGTCAATCGAAATGAGCACCCACTATCCCGCGTTGGGGGCTTATGACTCACACAATCCAAGGTTGGTGAACCAGCATTGTACATGGGCTCGAGAGGCCGGAGTGGACGGCTTCATCGTCAGTTGGTGGGGACATGGCGACTACACCGATACGGCAATGCCGGTCATCCTACGCGAGGCGGTCCAAGAAGGGCTTTCCATCTCCGCGTATTACGAATCAGTGCCTGCCCCCCATACCGCCGCATCGGCAGCCGAGGATATTAAGAGGCTTTTAAGGAAGTACTCCGGTCATCCCGCATGGCTCAAGGTCAACAATCGACCGGTCCTCTTCATCTATGGTCGGGCCGTAAATGAGCTTGGTCTGGACGGTTGGCTCGACGTACAAACCCGCTTGCAGACCGAGATCTCCCCGCGCCCCCTTCTCATTGGAGATCAGCTTGATGCCATGGCGGCACTGACCTTTGACGGCATCCATACCTACAACCCAGCCGCCCAGCTCGGCGACCGGTCGCCCGAAAAAGTCGCCGAATGGGCCGGAAAGACGTATCCGAAATGGATTCAGCTCGCCGAAGAGGCAAACCGGATCAGCACTGTCACGATCATCCCGGGATACGACGACACCAAGATCCGAACGCCCGGATTGAAAGTCGACCGGCACAACGGCGCAACCTACCGACAGCAATGGAAGCAACTGACACAAGCCCCGCCCGACTGGGTCCTAATTACTTCCTTTAACGAATGGCATGAAGGGAGTGAGATCGAGCCCTCTCATGAATATGGCAAGCGATACCTCGAAATGACGGCAAAATTCGCGAACCGCTTTAAAGCGGCAACGCCACGGTCGTTGGCGCACAAAGGTGAACCCGGCTTATCCGCCGCCGAGATTGGAGGTCTCCGGAAGCGTTGGGAAAAGCGATCGATTGCCCTTTTGCCTGGCGCGGAATCCTCAGCCGTGGCTTGGATGTTGAACCGTCTTCGACTACGTCCTTCGGCATTAAGCTGGCAGCAGCTCGTGACCGAACAGCCTTCCGTCGCTGATTTCCAACTGCTCGTTTATGCCGGAGGGGAGCATTATCAAACCAAAGTCAACGAATCGGGCGACGTGGACGAGGCGCTGCGGCACTATCTAAGGTCCGGAGGCTGCTTGGCAGTTTTACCGTCGATGCCAACGCCCTTTTATTACAACCGTGATGGCCAGACTGTCGCCAACGCCTCCCAATTCGGGTTATTCCTCAGTGTCGGGGAAGGTCCCGTTTCCGGATGGGAACAGCCACCCGCCAATAAACAGCTCCGATTTGTCCAACCCGCTCGCCGTCTCCCCCATTTGCCGAAAGCGTTCGCCTTCCCGAAAAGCGGCGACCTACGATGGCGGCCATTCGTTCCCGAAACGCTCGCCTCGAAAGATGTTCATATCCCGCTGCTGGAGCTTCGTGACGAGTCCGGGAATTACCTTGGCGATGCCGCCACATACGTCGCATTGAATGAGACCGAGCCCAAAGGCGGCCGCCTGCTCTACAGTTGGTTTACATTGCTCAAAGAGCCTCAGCGGGACGCCCTCCTTTATGACATCTTCGATTTCTTGGCCAAACGTTTGGAAAACGGTGACAAATAACTTCCCGGAAAAAGAACCACCCAACCACCCAACCACCCAACCACTCATCCACTCTTCTACTCTTCTACTTCCCCTTTCGCGCAAATTCGCGTCATTCGCGGGCAAATCCTCTTAAAAAAACGGGCGCCTACTTTAGGCGGGCTGCATCAAACCATTGGTCCTCAAAGGTCCCTACCGTGACGTCCCGATCATTTTGAGATAACGATCGAAAAGCTCAGGCGCCGCCTGTTGCATCTGTGAGCGCCGTTCCATATCGACTCCCTCTTCAATCCGACTCTGCTCGATCAGGACCAGCAACGAAAACCGCTGTGATCGAGCTTCGTCATCCTCCGTTGTCCCATCGTCGGTGAGTTGATTGAGCATCTCGGGAAGGAATTGGTTTCTTGAAGGGATTGAAAGCATCCCCGCTTCCCAAGCGTAATAGGCCCATAATGAATAGGCTCGCGCTGTCCCGTACTGCTCGGCCGCACGGACAAAACAGTCCCGCAGCCCTTGATGTCGGAACGTGGCCCAGTCGACACCGCGCGGACTCCCCGCCAGCAGGCGCAAGTAGCCCAAATTGGCTTGG
>JAHEOI010000104.1 GCA_018610125.1 Verrucomicrobiota bacterium | reverse complement strand
TCGGCCCTCAAGCTGCCGGCTCGAGACAAACGGATCGCGGTGGCAGCGGGGATCGGGGCGGGTATCGGCTCCATCTTTAAGGCCCCTTTGGGGGGAGCGCTGTTGAGCACGGAGATCCTTTATCTCGACGGGTTTGAAGTGGCGGCATTGATCCCGTCGTTTATTGCTTCTATTATCGGCTACACCATCTTTGCGGCCTGGGGAGGTTACGAGCCGGTTTTTGGGGCGCATTATGGCGTTGTCTCGCATCAGCCGTTGTCGTTGGTTTATTACGCAATCTTGGGGATTATTTGCGGTGGTGTCGGATTGCTCTATCCGCGGGTCTTTTACGGGGTTCGCAACCTCTTCCGAAAACTGACGATGCCGGATTATCTTAAGCCGGCTGTTGGCGGTTTTGGAGTTGGCATCATCGGCATGTTTTTACCGCAGGTTCTGGGGATGGGCTATGGCTGGCTGCAGCTTAATATGAGCCCGGAAACGACCTTGCCCGTCACGCTGATGTTGGGTTTGGCGTTTGCGAAAATTTTGACCACCTCGCTCTCCATCGGCTCTGGGGGAAGTGGCGGTGTGTTTGCGCCCGGGTTGTTTATCGGCGGTATGTTGGGGGCCAGTCTTTGGAAGTCACTGGACGGTGTGCTGCCCTTTGTGCCGGCATCGTCACTGCCATTCGTCGTCGTGGGCATGATGGCCCTTTTCGGCGGCGTGGCACGGGCCCCGTTGGCGGTGATGTTGATGGTCAGCGAAATGACCGGCAGCTACGCCTTGTTGGCCCCTGCAATGGTTGCCGTCGGGATCTCCTACGTCATCATTAACAACAACACCATTTACGAGAGCCAAGTGCAGTCGCCCGCGCACTCGCCGGCCCATCGCTATGAGTTTTCCCTTCCATTATTGACCCAACTTAAGGTCAGCGATGCCATGACCCGAGAGGTCGAGCCGGTGCTTGAAGAGACTCCGGTGGCAGAAGCCGAGGAAGTTATCCATGAGAACCATGTCAATTCGCTTCCGGTCGTCAAGCGAGGTGCCGAGGCGGTTGTCGGCATGTTATCCTTGGAGGACATCCTTCGAGAGGCAAATGGGGGAGACAAGCAGATGCCGGTGGCCGACATCATGTCAAGGGATGTGGTCACGACCGATGCCGAGGAGACATTGGACCGAGTGCTCGATCGCTTGAGTCAGCACGATGTCGGCTGCCTCCCGGTCACGGAAGAGACCGACACAGGCTGGAGGCTGGTCGGGATTGTCAGCCGGACCGATGTGGCCCAGACCTACGCGAAATTCGCCACGGAGATCCTCGATACACGAGGAGGCTCTGGCGGGAATTTTCAACCGGTTAAAGAAGAGCGGCAAGATCGGCAGAAGGATGCAATCGGAAACACGTTAAACTGAAGGGCTATGCCCGAGCCTGAGGGCCATCCCAACCTCCCGCAGATTAATCGTGCCGGGATGCTCGCTCTGTTTGCCGGAGTGGGCATCACGGGGCTGAAATTTGCAATCTTCTGGAGGACGAGCTCGGTTGCGGTGCTCAGTGACGCGCTGGAATCGATCATCAACACCGTGGCCGCGGGCGTGCTGTTACTGAGCAATTTCTACAGTAGCCGTCCGGCGGATCGAAGTCACCCTTATGGGCATGGCAAGGTTGAGTTTCTTGCCGTCGGTTTCGAAGGGATACTGATCCTGGTGGCCGGTCTGGCGATCGGGTATGAGGCGCTTAAGCGCTTGATAGTCGGGGGGCCGCAGTTAACGCTCGATCTGGGGCTCTGGATGTTGGCCGGCGTTGCTGTCCTCATGCTTGGCTTGGCGCTGGCCATATTGCGATCCGGCCGTAAGTACCATAATCCGCCGTTGGTGGCGGACGGCAAGCACTTGCTGGCGGACGTGTGGTCGACCGTTGCCGTCTTCCTGGGGCTGCTGTTGGTCCGCTTGACCGGCTTGGCATGGCTGGACCCGTTGGTCGCCATCATTGTGGCCATTTTCATTTTTTCAGCCAGTTGGAAGCTTTTATGGCAATCGTTTCACGGCCTGATTGATGGCAGCGATCCGGAGGACGAAAAGAGGATCGTCGCGATTCTCGAGGATGAGATTGCACGGGGACGTATCTCCGGATATCACAAGGTTCGTCATCGGCATAACGGCTCCTTTCACTGGATCGACATGCACCTCCAGGTCAACGGTCGGATGAGTATCGATGACGGCCATCGGCTGGCCTCGGAAATTGAAGGTCGGATCGAGCGGAGCCTGGGACGCGCCAATGCCACAGCTCATCTTGAACCGAACGCCGAGAAGCATTTGACAATGGCTGAAGGCCCGGGTTCGTCATCGGTTCCGTCCGACCGAAATAGCGACGATGGATCTCGGTTACCGGGGACGGAGGTCTCGTCCTGAAGTCGAGCGGGAAACACTCTTTCTTATCGCAATACAGGGCTTGCACTTCGGGCCTCCGACGCTTCGCGACCTCTTTGCCATCTGCCAAGCCCGCGCCCTCGACAGCCTACAGTGCCGGCCACAGACATAGGTTAGCTCCGCGGGCAACCGGCTTGAGACCCCTCTGATTCCATCCTATTTGCGTTCATTTGTGCTCATCGGCCGTTTAAGACGTTTTCGGCTCTAACACGCTCTTTGTGGGGCTCGTCAAAAACTGTACCTCAAGGCGAGATACGCATTGGAATTCTCTTCGAACTGACCGAACATTGTGTGATTCTCGGAGCCGGTGAAAATGTTCCCGCCGATCTCGGTCATCCAGCTATCGGTTATCTTATAGTTGAGACGAGGACGAAAATAGGCGTCTTGATCCGTGGGGGAATAAAAGGTAAACAGCGAAAGCTCGAGGTTTTGATTCATTAACAGCTTGGTGAGTCTGAGTGTCAACAAGTGGCGATCCTCCTCACGTTCCGGAACACCTGCCGGCAGGCTCCGGTGATAGCTGTCATGGTCGAGCATGTGCTCAAGGTAATACTGGACGCCGACCGTGAAATCTCTGGCAAGCTCCGGGACGTCCTGCTCGTATCCGACGAGGAAACGGAATTGACGATTGTTGATAAATGGGTTGTCGCCGGTACGATCTTCTTTTGAATCGTAATAGGCGATTTCGGTGCTGCCGATTCCCCGTCCCACTTGCCCTCGGGCACTGGCGCCGTAGACGCTAAGTCGAGGGAAGATTGCCTCACCCGACGCGGGATTGATGCCGCCCGGACTCTTCCAGTATCCGTCATACCCATACAGGGCAAGCTCGTAGCCTTTCACATTTTTATAGAGCCGGGCGGCCCATTCGTCCTGGTCGATCCATTCGTTGGGTCGCTCCTCACCGAGGATATTATCTCGGCCCGAAAGCCGACCCAGGGCCGGGTTGAAAATCGAGAGTCGTCGACCATTGGCGTAGCGGTCCGCATTGAATCGAGGCGTGTAAACAAGCTCGAGATTCGCCCAGTCGCTAAACATTGAGACATTCACGGCATCCGACGGGGCCTTTAGGTACTCAACGTCACGCCCGATGAAGAAGGCCCGCCAATCCTTGGGAAAGAGGTCATTGAGAAAGAGAAGGTCCCCGGTTCCCCAAGTGAGCACCTGACGCCCGGCACGGACATCCATGAAGGAAAACGGCGTGAAAGAGACGCTCGCCTCACGAAGATCGATCGGCCCTTCTCCTTTGCG
>JAHEOI010000103.1 GCA_018610125.1 Verrucomicrobiota bacterium | reverse complement strand
TGGCTTAAGACCATCGAACAGAGCTTTGGGTCAAATGCTCGATTTGCGATCCGATCAAGCTCGAGCCTGGAAGACTCTCCCGGCAGTGTGGCCGCCGGTGTCTATGAGTCCCGAATCAACATGCCGCCGGAACGGTTGCCCGACGCCATCCGCCACGTTTGGGCGTCACTATGGTCGGAGCGAGCCATCTGGAATCGTGAACGGAATCGGCTGTCTCACAATGCCGCCCATATGGCCGTCATCGTGCAGTCTCTGCTCGATCCCGACTACTCGTTTATTCTCCATACCGTCAATCCGTTGAGCAATCGCCACACTGAAGTTTATATGGAAATCGTGGTCGGACTGGGAGAGACATTGGCCGGCAGCGCCCAACGAGGAAGCCCTTACCGACTGATTGGGAGCAAGAAGACGGAGGAGGTTCAAGTCAGACGATTGGCCAGCTTCAGCCAAGCCGCACGCCCGCATCCCAAACACGGGCTATCATACCCAATCGTGGATTATTCGAAGATTCCGCTCACTTATGACCCGACTGCGGCAACCGAGCTGGCACGACGCTTGACACACATTGGAACCGAAATCGAGCAAGCCCTTCAAGGACCTCAAGACATTGAGGGCATGGTGTGCCAAGACCGGATCTATATCGTTCAGTCACGCCCCCAAATCGTGCCATAAAGCCAAACGGCCACTCCTTACCTTATGAGCCATCCCCCGAACTTATTCGGCCTCTTCCAAAAGCGAATTCCAGGTGACGATGCCTTGTTATGGCTCGCCCGGCGCCGTTTCGATCAAGCCGGCCTCAATCCGGAGATTTATGCAGGCGATCGAAGCGAGCTCCGACAAGCGCTCGCCTTCAAGCCGCCGCACGCGTCCGAGGCGGTGGTCCATTTGCCAAGATCCCTCAATCCCCTGTACCAAGAAAGCGTTGATCGGATCCTAGAGATCGCCGGCACCGATCCAACCCAATGCCAGCGGTTCGTCTTGCACGACCAATGGGAAGCCCATTCCTCCATCGACTCCTATGTCGAAGCGCTCACGGCCCTTGGGGACCACCTCGCCGAGGTGTCCCCTTCGCTAACCCTCTACGTTGAATATGCGGTAGGCCTGCCACTCGATGCGTTCATTGCGCTCTTTCAACGCCTTAGAAGCACCCCCAATGTGACGGTTTGCGTCGATATCGGTCACGTGGCCATTGCTCAGTGCCGCCAAGCATTTGCCAAGGCCTATCCCGATATCGACATTGGCGACTTTAATCCGAATTCGAACGAATTGCGCGACTACCTTCCGGACATTCTCGCCGCTGCCGAGACAGCCTTACCGACGGTTATTCAGCTTGTGAAGGAGCTCGCTGCCTTCGGCAAGCCGATCCATTTCCACCTCCACGATGCCCACCCGATCGACAAGAGTCAGTATGGCGTTTCCGATCACAAGAGCTTCTTGGCCCCGATCCCAATCCCTTTCGCCTACAACGGACGTAGCGCGTTACCGACCATTTATGGACCTCACGGGCTGACAAGAATCGTCCAAACCGCCATCGCCTCGCTTGATAAGCACCGGCTCTCCTTTACCCTTGAGCTCCATGAAACCCCCGACCGATTATCGATCTCCGATGGCGAGCACCTCTTTGCCCATTGGGCCGACAAACACCACGCCGAGCAGATGAATCACTGGCTTTCCCTACTCCAGACGAACCATCGTCTCCTGGAGGCGGCACTCAAAGTAGAAGCGGCTGCCAGCCGCTAACGGGCTCGTGGTGAGGCAGGGAAGAGGGGGTAATAGAAAGCGGTGACAAGTCACGCGCACTCCACAAGCTAGCGCGAGTAAGGAGCTACTGGGGATCGGCAGACCTGGCGGTCGAAGCTGCACAAGTTAGCGCTTAGGGGACTTTGTCCCTGCTACTGGAAGGGACCTCTCGATGCACCAGCAGCCCATGACTGACCGCTCAACCGCTTCGTTTCCGGGTATCTCAAAAGATTCCCAAGCCACTTTTGCAGGTATGTCCATTGTCAGTTGCTCGGCCTTGGCCCGATCCAGAGTGCGCAAGATAGACCTTAATTCTGAGATCATCTTGCTTATTACTGATTCCCGTATGACCGTATCTTCCAGTTGCCAGTGGGTAGAAGAGCTCTCCGAAAAACGAAATACGGTCGTGACTGCGCGTTTCTCAAGTCCGTTCGGCTCCCCGCACCAGTAAAAAGGGATAGAGTGGTCGAACCTACTGTGCGGCCAACGCGCCTCAACCTTCCGCCAGGTTTCGGGAGACAGATTGACAGCCTGCCATCCGCCGATTCGAGCTCCAGGAGCCGAATGATTGCAATTGACGTGGCCTTCATGCTTTGCCGAGAATCTCGCGAGCATGACGTATCCCGGAACGGTTTCTTGATAAGGAAGCGTGCGTTGCGGCGAGCCGCGTTGCCACTGCGAAATCTGGAAATTGAGAATGCTCATGTGGTTTTGGTCCGACACAAGAGCGGAATGCCGATCGTCAAGCCGGCTTGCAATAACTTGTCGAAACGAAACGCCAAAAGCAGCCAGGAAGATCATGCTCGTTACAAGTAATCTCGTTTTTGTCCATCCCATTTTCAGAGAGACGATCAGCGAGGAGAAGAAAAGTAGCGCAAACACCGGCACCGCCTGCCCGATATAATAGTAACGCTGACCATGGCTGGCAACGTATTTTATCCAGTATTCCCATTTTGGCAAGATGTCGGAGGGATAAATTCTCCAAGGTTCCGTCGCAAGGTAGAGTGCCACATAAGCGACTAAGAATAAACCGACCCCGAAGGCTAGCCTGACAAGGCTAGAGAAGATCCCGGTGCCGGAATAGCGTAAGGCCGTGGAATTCATATACAAAAACAGGGTACCAACCATGGGAGCAAGTGTCCACCGACGACAGAAAAGGGCCCCCGAGGACGGTCGTTCACAGAGCAGTGGGACCCTATCAAAACGGGAACGAAAAAATCGCTTGCGCCACAGCGACCTTTGACGCGCGCTAGCTTGTGGAGTGCGCGTGACTTGTCACCGCTTTCCCTTTTCTCTCCGGCCGCATCATACCGGCCATTGCTCAAAAGCCCGAAGTCATCGAAACCCTCTGCCATATCCACAGCTCAGATTCGCCCAAAATTACAATTGCTGCCGGCTGTGCCCCAATCAGGAACGGTCGAACCACAATTCTCGCAGGCTTCCTCCCGACGGAGACTGCAAGCGTCGCGATCTTGCTTTCCCTATTGTTTGTGATTTCTCGCTTCTAGCGCTTTGAGGCTTCCTCCCTTACCTCCCGCAGGCGATAGAATTGCATTTCCCTTTGCCCGTCAAGCAATTGAATAACGGTTGCCTTTCCGGCAACGGAAAGCGCAACCTCTTTAACCCGTTCCCAGTCCTCCAGGTTAGAGGAACGCTCCAATACCATGCGTTGGTCTGAAGCCCCGTGAATTTGAATTCGAATGGCATCGTCGCTCTCTATAACTGCATAGACACCGGGCGCCTTGGAATGCGTGGTGACGTGGTCTGTGACTTGGGGTCAGGGAAGAAGCCCTTGAATTAACAGTTAATCGTGTCACCCTCGGCCCGCCTGTGGCTGTCGAGCCGGCGTTCGATCCGACGAGCTCGGCGGGCAAGGTCCGGGTCTTCGGTGATCCATGACTCATACTTCCTGGCATGGACGCTCACCGCCGAGCCGGTGTCGATCCCAAGGAAACGGGCGACATCCCTTTGAGTT
>JAHEOI010000102.1 GCA_018610125.1 Verrucomicrobiota bacterium | reverse complement strand
GTTGGAGGCCCGAAGAGCAAGCCCTGTATTGAGATCAGAAATAAGGAGCCCTGTAATGGTGAGTCATAGGGAGAATTTTCGAACGGCATTATCGTTAAGCGGAAGTATCAGCGCGTGCCGCACCGGCAAGATTCCTGGGCAATTTCCGTCGATCTGAACTGAGCTGTTTCCCTTTTCCATTCCTTTTGCGAATTTTGCCCCTTTTCGCGGCTGAACAGTTACACTTTGGGCGCTTCCACCCCGAGGGCACCGTCCCAAGTCCTTTCCCTCACCTCTGGCCAACAAGATATGAATGTCGTTCAGGTTATCGTCTTACGGGCCGGCCGGTCGATTCCGCCCTTCCTCCAATTTCCCGAATCGGGCAATCAACGGGGAGTCATTCTTCTCCCTTACCCTCCGCTACTCCGAAGAAGAATGTTTCCAATACCGCCAGGGGGTACCATCTGAAGGAAAGAATACGAAATTGAAAAGATAACCCGGGATGGTCCTCGATCGTAACTCCTTCCTCTATTCAATCGCCCCCCAGTGGACCAAACCGCAACACAGACTCGTGCCAAGAATAGCGGGTTTCATTTCAAAAGCGTTACCTTTCCCGCCGGGTTGACCACAATTTCTTGAGCGCGCTTCGGGATTTCGCTTTCAACGACGTGATTGCCGGGCCAGCGCACCCAGAGCTTTTTCACGGGCTGCGCCCTGCTTAGTATTTGAACACGGCTGTTTTGAGCAAGATAGCCGCTCCCGGCCTGCACTTCTTTAAGCGGGCCCTTTTCGCCACCTTGGTAGATCGCGCGAATCTGCGCTCCGATAGCGTCGCGATTGGCCTTCGGCCCGACCAGTCTGACCCGCAATCCCGGTTTGCCCCGTTGATTTCGAAAGAGCTTGGTTTCGGCATCATTCTGGGTCACAACAAGGTCCACCCGTCCATCGCGATTGTAATCGCCAAGCGCACAACCGCGTTGTTCCCCGTAAGCTTCAACACCGGTCTTGGCTGCCGAGACCGCCTTCAGCTCTCCTTCTCCCACGCCCTTCAGCCATAATCCACGACCCGAGTCATATCGGGCCCTATCAGGCCGGACCGCAAAGAAATTCTGAGCGAGAAATATATCCTCCAGGCCGTCGCCGTTGTAATCGCCGACGGTCACACCGAAAGCCGGGGCCATCTGGGCCTTGTCCGGTAAGGGCTGCAGCTTGAATCCCTCATCTCGGTTGAAAAAGACGACCGAATCGAGCGTATTGGCCATCCATCCCTTGGTCTTCGTCAATCGTCGGCCCAAAAGCTCCTTCAAACCGGTGTTACTGTATTCCTTAAAGGATTCAGCACGCTTTCGCATGAATGGCAAGGCGCGTGATATCTCATCCCACTTGGGCCATGGAACGACACGACCGATTCCCGGATCGAAGTAAGCCTCGATTGCCTCGAGCCGGTCGTCGCCATCCGGATCACCATAATAGATCTGCAACGGATAGGCTTGATATCGGTAATAGCGGTTATTTCGCCCCCAATTCGTCGCAACAATGTCGAGTCGACCGTCATTATTAATATCGCCCGTCGCCACGCCGTTCCACCATCCCGGGTATTGTGATAGTCCCAATCTTTCAGTCACCTCTTGGAAGTGCCCTCCGACATTTTGAAAGACCCGGACCGGCCCCCATTCGCAAGCCAGGATCAGCTCCGGACGCCCATCCCCGTTTAAATCCGAAAAGGTCGCTCCTTTCACGAGCCCGATTTTCTTGAATGGCTTGCTCAGTGCCTTGTCCCGGTGCCATCCATCCTTGTCGTTTCGATAGATAAAGGAGGAGGGGAATTCGGGATAGCGCCCTGGAATGGCCCGACTCCCCACAAAAAGGTCGAGGTCCCCATCGAGGTCGAGGTCGCTCATGGCCAAAGGGCCGACGCTCGGGCCAAGCTGACTCAATAACGGATTCGCTTCCTTGCGACCAATATCCACCTGGCCGACAGCCGCCCCCTTCTTGGTGCCATCTTCATAGTTTGAAAACCCGATCAACAATCGGGTTTGGTCGGTTGACGGACGCCGGCCCAAAACGGCGGTCTGATCCCGTGCGGCGGACGGGCCATCCAGCGAGGTAAATCCTCCGCTTCGGTCATTCTTAAGAAGACTCACCGGCTGTCCCCTTGCCGCACCGACAATGAGGTCCTGCCATCCGTCTCGGTCGAAGTCGTACCAGGACACCCCGGGACCGGGCTGACTCAAACGCCTCGGCAGCAAGGGCCGTCGCTTGAAATCGTTGTACTCATTCTCCCGGTGACGATGCCCCAACAAATCACTCACATCCTCAAAGATGGGGACGTCTTCGGCCTTTGCTTGACGCTTCTTGAGCCGCCCACGGCTCTTTTCCTGCGTCCCGCCGGCAGAAGCCCTCTTTGATTTCGGCTTATTGATCTCGTAAAGGCGATTCGGCCGGACATTGGTCACCCGGCTCACCTTGCCACCGGGCCACGCAACCTCGATTGTCGAAGCTCCCTTTACGATTCCAGCCGCAAAAACAGCGACCGGCTCCCCACTGGAAAGGTAACGCCCCCCCGCGATGATCGTATCGCTCTGCGTGCGCCCGCTCTGACGAAAACGGACGCGTGCGCCGATGCCATCCGTATTGGCCCCCTTCCCGTTCAGTCGCACCAGAACCCGAGGCGCATTCGAGACATTGCGATAGAGCGAAGCCGCCCGGTTCTGGTTATTGACGACGAGATCGAGGTCGCCATCCTGATCGAGGTCTCCCGCAGCCATCCCGTGCGAGACCCCCTTCAGATCAAATCCCCACTTTGAGCCCACCTCCTTGAAGGTCGTGTCCTGTTGATTACGAAACGCGATATTCCGTTTCTTTAGCGGAGGGAACTGCCCCAAATTCTCGACGCGCCCCCGCATCGTTTGCTTCTCCTTTGCCAATCGCCCAAGCGTATCCGCATCCAGCACAAAGTGACCGTGCCCGTTCGTAATCAAAAGATCCTTATAGCCATCCAGATCGACATCCATAAACAAGGAGGCCCATGACCATTCGCTTGCGGCAACCCCGCTGAAATACGCCGCTTCGCTATATGTGCCATCGCCCTCATTCAAATAGAAGGTGTTCCGCGGCACTTCCGGCACATAGCGGATTCGCTCAAACGGGATCGAGAGCCGGCTCCTCAGAAGATTCTCTCGCTGACGTTGACGGGTCCGATGAGATCGACTCAGCATATCCGCAACGAAGACATCGTCATGGCCGTCCCGATTGACATCCGCAAAGTCCACCGACATCGACGACATGCTCATCTTACGCAATGCCAAGGCCCCAATGGCCTGAAACTTCCCGCCCCCTTGGTTGATCCAGATTCGATCACGCGAATGGAAAAAATCATTACATACGTAGATATCAAGCAAGCCATCCCGATCCATGTCGTGGAAACGGACTGAGAGTCCCCAATCGCGAGGCGGCGAATCGAGGGGGGTGCCGGTGCGATCGAGGAATCGCCCGCTCGTCCAGGAAACCGGTTGGAAATTGCCGGAGCCGTCGTTCAAATAGAGCTTGTCCGTTTGTCCAAGCTCGACCAAGGTAACTCCCCCCTTGCGACCGGTGTTTAAGACCTCGAAACGACCTTTCGGTGTCGCTACATACTCGCCATTCTTACGCTTGACATTGACGTTCAGTCCGGGCGGGGAATCCTTGACCGTTGTATTCCGATAGGTAGCGACATAGAGATCGAGATCCCCATCTTGATCGATATCGCCGAGTGCCATTGAGGTACTCCCTTGCGATCGATTGAGACCGCTTTCCTTTTTTTCGGCAAACTTCCCATTCCCGTCATTGATGAAAAGGCGCGTGCCGCTCTTGATCCCGTTGACCAACAGATCGAGGTCGTCATCCCCATCCACATCGGCAAATGCGGCCCCGGTCGAGTATTGTTCGCCGCACGCGACGCCGGCATCCTCTGTAATCTTGTCGAACCGCCACTCCCCCTTGTTGCGGTAGAGCTCATTCGGTCCTTTAATGCGGCAAAGATAGATATCGCACAATCCATCGCTGTCGATGTCGCCCAACGCCACGCCCGCACCATTCTCCGTAATCCGGTTTTGCGCCGCCAGCGAGACCGGCACGCGATTGGTGAAAGCGAGCCCGCTCACTTCGGGATCCATTTTTTCGAATCCCGCTTTTCCTGATTTGGGAACCGGCAACGACGCGCTTCGAAAGCCATCCCCATCCTTCCAGTCCTGGGCATTGGTGGGATTGGCGCTCACGAAAGACGCCGATGCCGCGATCAGCCCGAGCCATCGGTTTAATGCCCATCGGTATGATGCTGCTTGATACTTCATTGCTGTGAGGGGGTTCTTGTTAAGACGACTTCCTTCGCGCTCGGCTTTAACCGCTTTGTCGTGCTCTTCCCTCCCGGCCAGCGGACTTTGATTTTGGTTGACGATCCGGCGAGCCCCATCACTTCGACCGCGCTATTTTGCGACCAATATCCGGAACCGGCATGGACTTCTCGAGCGGGCCCCCATTCACCGTTATTTCGTTTGAGCCGAATTACAGCCCCCACACCGGTCGGGTTCTGCTCTGAGGCCCTCAGCCTCACGCGCAAGCCCGGCGTCGCCTGCTCATTTTGAAAAAGCCGCGTCCGATTGCCATTCTGGGTCACCACGAGATCGACACGGCCGTCGGCATTGAAGTCGCTGACCGCGGAACCACGCTGCTCGCCATAGACTTTGACGCCGCTAACGTGACCGGGGACCGCTTCAAAATAGGCGGATCCGTCCCCTCTCAACCAGAGCCCCCGCCCGGCGTCGTTGCGACTCATGCCGGGATTGGTAGCAAACAGGTTCTGACTAAGGAAGAGATCATCGTGCCCATCGCCATCCATGTCGGCCACATTGACTCCGAATGCCGGTGCCAATTGGGCCTCCATCGGCAGTTTTCGAGGCGTAAAGTGATCGCCCCGGTTCAAGAGGACCATTGAGCTGAGCGCCGTGATTTCGGCTTGCTCGGTCGCTTTTAACCGGCTCCCATAGATCTCCTTAACGCTCGAGCTGGCATATTGCTCAAAGCTATCAATCTCTTGGTTTAAGAAGGGAAGCGCTTTCGAGGCGACACGGAAACCTCTCAGCGGCACCTCCTTCTCCATTGCCGGTTCGTAGCGGGATTCGATGCAATCCACGGTGCCGTCATCATTAATATCGCCATAGTGAACGCGCAGGGGTCGTTGCGGGTTCGCTTCATAGCGGCTATTCTCGCCCCGGTTCGTGGCGACGATATCCAGCCGTCCATCTTCATTGAAGTCACCGGTGGTGACACCCCGCCAAAAGCCTTTCAAATCGGCAAGCCCGAGATCGCGTGTTCTCTCTTGGAGCTCGCCATTGTCATTCTGAAATACCCGAATCGGGCTCCAATCGGACGCCAGGATCAGCTCCGGGTACCCGTCGCTGGTTATGTCCGAAAAAACGGCCCCATTCACGTGGCCCATTCGCCTCCATTCCTTTTGGATGACCCATTCGCCACTTTGATTTTCCAATAAGAGGGAAGAAGC
>JAHEOI010000101.1 GCA_018610125.1 Verrucomicrobiota bacterium | reverse complement strand
TTTTGCGATGATTTCTTCCTGACTAGGTAGAAATCGACTTGTTTTTTGATTCGGTCGACGGAAGCGACCTTGACTTTAACTTTATCGCCGAGGCTGATAAGCTTTCCGTTGCGGCGTCCGCGCAAGCGTCCTTTCTTGGGATCGAAGATGTAGAAGTCATCTTCCAACGTGGAGACACGGATACAGCCGGAGATGCCAATTGCATCCAGCTCGACGAAAAACCCGAAATTCCGCACTTCGATGACCGTCGCGGAATACGATTCCGGACGTGTTTGATCCATATCCTTTTCAAGGTGGGAATGAAGCTTGACGGTCTTACTATCCTGTTCGGCGTCGGCCGAACATCGTTCTGTAAATGAGAGGTGATCCGCTGATTGATTGAGCAGGTCGCTCGAAAGCTTGGTCTTGTCGAAGAGGCTTCGGTGCACCAGCAAATCTGCGTAGCGTCGGATCGGGGATGTGAAATGGGTGTAATCCCGTTTCCCGAGTCCGTAGTGACCCAAGGGCTCAATGGCGTAGCGGGCGCGTTTGAGGGAACGCAGAAAAGCAATATTCAACGCGGGGCCTGCCTTGTGGTTTTTCAATCGATCGAGGACTTTTTGGACCTCGCGCGGTTTGGTCAAATTGCCGCAAGGGATCCCTTGCCGTAGCACATCCGCTCGAAACTCCTCCAAGCGCTCCGGGTCCGGTTCTTGATGGATTCGATAGATCGAGGGACGCTTAAGCGAGTGGACTCGTTTGGCGACGGCCTCGTTGGCCAGGAGCATGAGCTCTTCGACAAGCTGGTGAGAGAGATCATTCTGAACCTTTTCGATTTTTTCGATTGAGCCCTTTTCGTTTAAATAGATTTTGTAGTCTGGGAAATCGAAATCGAGCGAGCCCGCATTCATGCGGCGTTGACGAATCTTTTGCGTCAATTGGCCGGCGTTGGAGAGCATTTTTTCCAGGCTGTTTTTGGGCTTTCGCCGGAGAACCGCCATCGCTTGTTGGTAGGTATATCGCTTTTGGGATTGGATGATCGCGGAATAAAAATCGCTTTTGAGGACTTTACCCTCATTGGAGAGGGTGAGCTCAACACACTTGGTGAGGCGATCGACTTTCGGCTTCAGTGAGCAGAGGTTATTGCTGAGGCGTTCCGGGAGCATTGGTATCACCCGGTCAACCAAGTAGGTTGAGTTTCCGCGACGGGCGGCTTCGCGATCCAGCTCCGAGCCGGGTTGAACGTAATGGGAGACATCGGCAATATGGATCCAGATACGCCATCGGTCATTACTGCTCTTTTCCAGATAAAAGGCGTCATCGAAGTCCTTGGCGTCTTCCGGGTCGATCGTGATCACATTCTGTTTGCGACAGTCTCGCCGTGATTGTCGCTCGCGATCGGGTATTCTGTCGGGCAGTCGGTTTGCTTCCTCGGTGACCGCTTTGGGAAAGGATTTCGGAAGGGAATACTGTTTGATGACCGACTCGATATCGACTCCCACCGCGTCCGGTTTGCCGAGCACGGTGATGATGTTGCCTTCCGGAATATTGTGTCGAGAAGGCCATTCGACCAATTGCACGACGACTTTCTCGCCGATGCGGGGCCGACGTTTCAGCTTTTTAGGCTGTGGGACGTAAATATCGTGAGGGATACGCGGATCGTCCGGGACAACATAAAGAAATTGCTTGGTCCTTTGAAGCATTCCGACGACCTCGGATCGGGCTCGCTCGAGAATGCGAATGACCTTGCCCCGCGCGGCGGTATGCGGATCCGCCGGAGTCTCGGGCTGACGCTCCTCAAGTCGGACAAGGACGCGATCGTGCAACAGGGCGGTCCCGGTGGATTCCTTCGGTATGACGACACTTTTTTGTGTCGGGTCGTCCGGCTGTAGAATCCCTTCCCCGGAACGCTTGATAAAAATGCGACCAGCCAGTAGGTCCGCGTCTTGGGGGAGTGCATACCGGTTCCGCCGAACCCGCGCAACCTTTCCCTTTTTCTCGAGGCTTTGCAGCAACTTCTCGAGCTCGGTGATTCGGCCCGGCTTCTTAATTCCGAGCTCCCTGCCGATGCCTTGGGCATCCAGCGGAGTATAACTTTTTTTCCCTAGGAGCTTAAGGACTCGTTCTTCCAATCCCACACCACAAATTTTATGCATCGCAGCTTGATTCGTGAAGAGGAATCGAGCGTTTTGGTCCTACTTTGCCGGTTTTTCTTGGGATGGAGCCGACATAACGAAGATTCTGGAAAAACAGGGCAAGGATCTCCTTGACCCAGACGCAGTGTATGATAT
Source organism: Verrucomicrobiota bacterium (assembly GCA_018610125.1). Lineage (GTDB taxonomy): Bacteria > Verrucomicrobiota > Verrucomicrobiia > Limisphaerales > JAHEOI01 > JAHEOI01. The sequence goes on along the minus strand of JAHEOI010000101.1, from coordinate 26,170 downwards.
CACTGACCGATCCCGGCGGGTACGTGCTGAAATGCCCCGTAGGCAATGGCTGCGTAGACACTTGGCATAAGGCGATCGGTTTTGGTGGTTGTTGCGACCCTGAATTAAGCGCGAAAGAGAAGATCATGGGAATTTTAGGTCAGACAGATCCGTTGGTGGCGGTCGAGACATGGCCGTTTATCGTGCTGGGCATCAGCATTGTTTTTATCATCATTGCCATCACGCTGTTTCGCCTGCATGCCTTTCTCGCCCTTATTTTGGCGGCTTTGATTGCCGGGTGGCTGACGCCGGCGGGCCAATTGAGCGATTCAACCGAGGCAGATACGTCGGCGGGCCATTTGATTGATGTGATTAACGTGGCCACGAAGGAGTTCGGCTCAACTGCGGGCGGGATTGGTATCGTGATCGCCCTCGCCGCTCTCATCGGGATGTGCTTACTTGAGAGTGGTGCCGCCGACAAGATCGTGCGCCGGTTCATCGGTTTTTTTGGCGAGCAACGGGCGGCGTTGGCCTTATTGATAAGCGGGTTTTTATTGTCGATACCGGTTTTTTTCGACACCGTTTTTTTCCTGTTGGTTCCCCTTGCGAGGGCAATGAGCTTACGGGCCGGCAAGCACTTCATGCTTTATGTGATGGCGATTGCCGGTGGTGGCGCCATCACACACTCGATCATTCCACCAACACCGGGCCCCTTATTGGTGGGAGATGCCCTCGGAATCGAGCTCGGCAAATTGATCCTCGCCGGCGTCATCTTTGGGATTTTGCCTGCGATCGGTGTCCACTACATGGCTAAAGCATTCGACCGGTGGGTGCCCGTGCCGATCCGGGAAACGTCCGGGGTGTCACTGACGGATCTCGAGGCCATTGTTAACAAGAAGGACGAAGAGCTGCCCTCGTTCGGCTGGGCCCTGGCGCCGGTCCTCTTGCCGGCGGTTTTGATCGCCTTGGCGTCCGTGTTCAATCTCTTGCAGGAATCGTCCGGTATCTCCGCGGCGCTTTCGCGTGGCGGAGGGCTTTTCGGGCTGCATCAAGCGATCCAGTTCCTCGGCAACAAGATCATTGCGATGATGCTCGGGACGTTCATTGCTATGGGGATTTATTGGCGGCAGGCAGGCTTGACCCTGGAGCAGCTTGGGCAAAAGCTTGGCTCGCCCTTGGAGACCGCCGGGGTGATAATCCTTATCACAAGCGCGGGTGGTGCATTCGGAGCGATGATTCGGCACGCCGGGGTCGGGGATGCGATCCAAGGGATCTCCGAGGCGGGGGCAATCAGCTATGTGGTCTTGGCCTGGGTCGTGACCGTGGTTGTCCGGGTGGCGCAAGGTTCGGCGACGGTTGCGATGATTACCGGTTCGGCCTTGATGGCCTCGGTCGTCGGCGATGGCAGCGGCCTTGCCTATCATCCGATTTACATCTACTTGAGTATCGGATTCGGTTCGATGTTCTTTTCCTGGATGAACGACAGTGGGTTCTGGGTTGTCTGTAAGCTGAGCGGATTCACGCAGAATGAAACGCTCAAGAGCTGGAGCTTGCTCTTAACCGGGATCTCGGTCATCGGGTTCCTCGAGACACTCCTGTTGTCTGTCCTGCTCCCGCTGAAGTAACTTCGGGCTTGATGCCACCCATTCCGAAAACTTCGGGAGGGGGAACGGCAACAGTGTCTGGATTTTGGCGCAATTGAGTGAGGTGTCCGGCGGACGGGGTGGTCCGTCAAAATCGCGGATGGAGGTCGGGATGATTTGCGGGTTTGCGGCTTGCGAGAGTCGGGCTAGAAGCTGCCCGATTTGAAGTCGTGAGAGGCGCTCGGTGCCGGCCAGGTGGTATAGGCCGGGGCTACCGACGCGGATAAGCTGCCATAGCGCACGTGCCGTGACGTCGGCGGGAATCGGGGATCGGAATTCGTCCTTAAAAAGGTGCAACCTTTCTCCACTCTGCCATGCCCGTTCCATGCCTTCGTTGAACGCTCGATTGCCATCGGGTGAACGGCCCGCGTTTAGGGAAGTCCGAACGACGGTATGACGAGGGTTGGCCAGAACAGCATGTTCCGCTTCCGCCTTGGTTTCACCGTAGACGCTTAGCGGATTAACCGAGTCGGTTTCGGTATAATTGCCGTGGCTTCCATCGAAGACCAAATCCGAAGAGAGCAAGAGAAATGGGAGGTCCGAGGCCAGTTCGGCGAGGTGGCGGGTAACGTTGACATTGATCTCGTAGGCGAGCCGGGGATGCGCTTCACACCAGGGGCTTCGGCTTGCCGCGGCACAGTGAATGATCAGATCGGGCGAGCTTTCACGGAAAAAGGCTTCGACAGCTTGTCGATCGGTCAATTCGAGGTTTTCGCGCGTTAGCCCGATCACATCCCACTCCGGGGCCTCGGTGGGGGCTTGCAAAAGCAATCGGTGACCGATCAGCCCACGCGCGCCGGTGATCCAAGCGCACGGTCGCGGGTGGGATCGCTTCGACATGTCGGCATGGTCGAGTAAGCTCATTTTTTGGCAACGGATGTCGGGTATTGATTAATGGCTGTCCTTGTTTGTCAGGGGGGCGTGCTATCGTTTGGGAAAGGAATCCGTGCGTCAATGGTCTGCGTCTTCTCGATTGTTGCAAACGTTCCTGCTCAATAAAGAGGAGGGAATGAAGCGGCTGGCAGCCGCTTCTACTTTGATTGTCTTTCGAAACGCACCCCCCTAATCAAGAAAGCGTTGAGTCAGGCCGCTGTAGGCATCCACGCGCCGATCCCGGAGAAACGGCCAGCCGGTGCGTGCTTGTTCAATCGCGTCTCGGTCGAGTGTCGCGATCAAGAGCTGCTCACGCTCTTGGCCGGCCTGGGCAACAATCTCACCGGTGGGGGCCGCGATGAAGCTTTGTCCCCAAAACTCAATGCCTTCACCGCCGACCGGTTTTTCATGCCCGATACGATTTGGGGCTGCGACGAAACAGCCGTTGGCCACCGCGTGGCTCCTTTGGATCAGTTCCCAGGAGCGGTATTGCCGGGAGCCTTCGGAATCCTTTTCGATCGGGTGCCATCCGATTGCCGTTGGATAAAAGAGGATTTCGGCGCCATTCAGTGCGGTTAGTCTGGCTGCTTCCGGATACCACTGGTCCCAACAAATTAAGACCCCGATTCGTCCATACTGGGTGGTCCATGCACGGAACCCGAGGTCGCCGGGGGTGAAATAGAACTTTTCGTAATAGAGCGGATCATCCGGGATGTGCATCTTCCGATAAATGCCAAGGAGCGTGCCGTCGGCGTCGATGATGGCGGCGGTATTGTGGTAAAGCCCGGGAGTCCGTTTTTCGAACAAGGAAGCGATCACGACGACCCCATGGAGCCGTGCAAGCTCGGTCAAGCGCTCCGTGGTGGGGCCGGGAATCGGTTCGGCAAAGCGAAAGTTGGCGGCGTCCTCACTTTGACAGAAGTATTGGGTCAGAAAGAGCTCTTGGGTGCAGACAATTTGAGCGCCGGCTCGCGCCGACTCGGCAATCCTCTCTTCCGTTTTCTTTAAGTTGGCTTCCGGCGAGGTTTCACAGGCCGCCTGGATCAGGCCGACCGTGACCGTGCTGTTTATGATTGACGTCATTGGCAATTGTCTTTAGAAAATTAGGTTGACCCGGATGTCCCGAGAGCGCTCTGAAGCTTGAGCTCTTTTCGTGTCGCGTTTTAAGGGGTCCACCACGGGGGCGGCCAAAGTGCTGATACGCGCGGTTTTTTGCTTGCACATGGTTAATGAAAAGGGTTAATCCGAGCGACAATGGCTCAATTTACGAGACAACATCAAGGTAGGAGAACACAAACCCCAAGACAACGAAGATATGGCTAAGGCAACCGGCAAACCACCCACCAAGGCACAAATTGCTTCGGAAATCGCGGAAAAACAAGGTATTCCGAAGAAAACGGCCAACGAAATCTTGGATCAACTGGCTGAATTGGCCTACAAGAACGCCAAGAATAGCTTTACGATCCCCGGAATCGGGAAGCTTGTGCTCGTTAATCGAAAAGCGAGGAAGGGGCGAAATCCGGCAACGGGCGAGACCATCAAAATCCCTGCGAAGAAGGTGGTCAAGTTTCGCGTCGCGAAGGCGGCCAAAGATGCCATTCTCGGCACCTCCGAGAAAAAGAAGAAATAAGGCACCAAGCCGCAGACATGTAGCGAGGCACGACCTGGAGACCATTTAGAGCCGTGTGGGGCCTCGAATCCTTTGGCTGCATTGAAAGCTTCCTGTCGACGCCTCGCTGTGGTTGCCCTGGTACGTTTTCGGGGCCGTCTTGGTGCTGGGCTGTCTTCGTGCTCTCCCGGCGTTGCCAAGCGTCCCATGACGAGTAAATTTCCAGTGGTGGTCTGGTAATAGAAGGGGTAAGTATGAAGATTGCGGTGATCGGCTGTGGTGCCTTGGGAAGCTTTTACGGGGCCAAGCTATGCCGGGCGGGACACGATGTCCATTTTCTACTGAGAAGCGACTATGGTGTTGTCCAAGAAAAGGGGGTTGAGATCCGGAGTCCCGACGGCGATTTCACGGTGATGCCGGTGGCGGCCGGTCGCCCGGAAGAGATCGGCCCAAGTGATCTCGTGTTGGTAGGACTGAAGACGACCGCCAACAGTGCGTTTTCCGAGCTGATACCGCCGGTTGTGGGGGGCGGGCGTGACACGGCGGTGCTGACGCTGCAAAACGGTTTGGGAAACGAATCCGAGCTGGCCGAATTGTGTGAGCCGAGCGGGGTGATGGGCGGGCTCTGCTTTGTTTGCCTCAACCGAATGCGTCCCGGTGTGATCCATCATTTGGCGCACGGTCAGATTGTCATCGGCGAGTACCAAAGGGCTGCGCAATCTCGGACCAGCATGGTGGCCTCGATGTTTGAGGATGCCGGCGTGCCGTGTCGGGTTACGGACGATCTGGAGAAGACGCGCTGGCAAAAGCTTGTGTGGAACATCCCGTTCAACGGGCTGGGCGTTGCCGGAGCGGCCGGTTACGAAGCCGTCATTGAAGGACGCATGCCCCCGAGGCAACCGTTGGAGCTCGGTCCTTGCCTGACCACGGATCAACTGCTTGGAATCCCGCATTGGGAGCGGCTGGTGCGGGAGTTAATGCACGAAGTCATCTCAACGGCTCAACACCTCGGCTTTGACATCCCTTATGAATTTGCGGAGAAACAGATCAATCGCACTTACGAGATGGGGGAGTACAAGGCTTCGACCTTGATAGACTTCGAGCGCGGACATCCGCTTGAGCTGGAGCATCTTTTCCTGCGTCCGATGCGGAAGGCCGAGGAGATCGGCATGGCCGTACCGAGGTTGCGGGCGCTTTCGGACCTTCTGACGCTGCTTGATCCTCCCCGGCGAGCCACCGAGGTCGGCCCACAGCCGGCGCATTCTGTTTGAGGATCGACCGGGTTTTCACTAGTTTAGGGGCAATGAGTTGTCGCGTACGTTTTGCGCCCAGTCCCACTGGGTTCCTTCATATTGGTGGTGCCCGGACCGCGTTGTTCAACTGGCTTTATGCCAGGCACATGGGAGGGTGCTTTGTTTTGAGGATTGAGGATACCGACGCCGCGCGGAGCACGCAGGAAGCGGTCGATGTCATTACAGAAGGGCTTCGCTGGCTCGGATTGGATTGGGATGAAGGGCCGGTCAGTGGTGATGCAACACAAGGGAGCAAAGGCGGTCATGGACCCTATTTTCAAAGCCAGCGGCAGGCGATTTACCAGAGGCGGGCTCGCGAACTGATCGACAAGGGGCTTGCTTATGAGCAAGACGGGGTGGTGCGTTTTCGGATGGAACGCGAGCCGGTCGTTATCGACGACCTTGTTGTCGGCGAAGTCCGGCGTGAATTGACCGACCGTGAGGCTGTCGATCCGAATTTTGTAATTGTGCGGAGCGACGGGCAACCGGTCTTTCATCTGGTGAACGTGGTCGATGATCTCGAAATGGGCATAACCCATGTCATTCGTGGCGAGGATCACCTTTCGAACACGCCCAAGCATATCGCGCTTTTTAGGGCTTTTGGGGTTTCCCCGCCCGCTTATGCGCACATTCCGCTCATCCTTAATAGTAATGGGACCAAAATGAGCAAGCGCGATACGGGGGCTTCGCTGAGCAGCTACATTGAAGCCGGGTACGCTCCGGAAGGGATCGTCAATTACTTGAGCTTGTTGGGCTGGTCCCCGAAAGACGATCGTGAGGTGCTCTCGACGGAGGAGATCATTCGGCTATTCGATCTTCCTCAGATCCATCGCCATAATGCGCGGTTTGATGTGAATAAGCTTCACTGGATTAATTATGAGCACATTCGGACGATGCCCCAAGCTCGATTCAATGAGCTGGCGCGTCCCCATCTCCTTGAGTCGGGGATTGATCCGAGCCGATTCAGTGACGACTACATCAGTGCGGCGCTGGCGACATGCAAGGAAAAGATCAAGGTCTTTTCGGAGCTCCCGGGCTTTGCGGATTTCTATTTCACCGAGACGGTCCATTACGATGCGGAAGCGGCGCAGAAGCAATTGACCGAATCGAATTTGCCGCGGCTCCGCCGACTGCGCGAGGCCATGACGGAGCTGCCTGAGTTCAATGCGGAAGCGATCCAACAGACATTCAAATCGCTGGCCAAGGAGCTGGGTGTGAAAGTGGGAGTGCTCGTTCATCCGGTTCGCCTTGCTTGCACCGGTAAGACTGTCGGGCCGAGCTTGTACCACTTGATGGAGGTCCTTGGCCGAGAGAGAGTCCTCCATCGCTTGGAGCAGGCAATTGCCGTGATCGAGAAATCTTGTCCTACTGGCTGAATGACCACGGCAAACAAAGTCAGCATTTTCCGAATTCTGCTGGTTCCCTTCTTTATCGTTCAACTGATCTATTACGTTGAGACCGGGAGAATCGTCCATTGGCTTCTGGGTTTGGTGTCGTTTGTCGTGGCGGCGTTGAGCGATGCTCTGGATGGCTACCTGGCCCGTCGCTATCATCAGCACAGCGAGCTTGGGGCGGTGCTTGATCCGCTCGGCGACAAGCTTTTGTTGGTGGTCGCCCTGCTGTTTTTGAGTCAGAACAACGCCCCTTACTTCTCGCAAATACCGCTATGGATGGTTGTCACCGTGTTGAGTCGCGACCTGATGGTGGTCCTGGGCATGGCGATCATCTATTTTGTTTGCGGGCATTTCAGTGGGCGACCCCATTGGTCCGGGAAGGCAGGCACCGTATTGCAGATGGTGACAGTAGCCTGGACCTTGCTAAAGGGAGATGAAGGTTGGCTGTTTTACATGGCGTTGTCCGCGGCTCTTTTTACGGGGCTTTCCGGAGTGATCTATTTAAGGGAGGGGGTGCACCAATTGAGCGCGAGCCCGTCCAGCACGCCGACCTCGCCACCTGATCGAAATCGCGGGCGGGCCTCGTAACCGGCGTTTGTGCTGCGCCGGCTTGAGCATTGAAATCATCGCACTCCTATGGAAATCCAACCTGACAATGGTGAAATGCATGATGCTTTCCTGAGCTCTTCAAGAAGGCATGTCGTGATGATTACGAACCATGGGATGCATGAGTGGCAACTGCTTCTCGGGCTGCCCGATACAGGGGGGCAAAACGTGTTCGTCAACCAGTTTACCGAGGCGCTGGTCAAGCAAGGCTTCCGGGTAACAATCGTCAATCGCGGGGGATACGCCCATCCGGAGAACGGGACCATGCACCGGGGACTGGTTTACAAGGACAGCTCTTCGCGAATCCTTTACATCGAAGACAGTGTCAAGGAGTTCGTTCGGAAGGAAGACATGCATGAACGTTTGTCCGAGCTGGGCGAGTTTTTGATTGCCGCATTGAATTCCGAGGCGATTCCGATCGATCTCATTCTCAGTCATTATTGGGATGCGGCCATGTTGGGAATGAGCTTGAAGTCAAGCCTTTCCGGAGAGGTGCCGCATATTTGGATTCCGCATTCCCTTGGGATTATTAAGAAACGGAATGTGGCACCGTCGAATTGCGAGCATCTTCGGATCCCCGAGCGCATTGCGGCTGAAAGGCAGATTTTGAGGGAAATCGACGGGGTTGTCGTGACTTCAGAGAGCATTCGGGAAGTGCTAAAGGCTGAGTATGGGTATGAGCCGATGCTTTTACTCCCGCCTTTCGTCAATCCGGACTGGGTCTATCCACACGCGGTATCACCGAATGCCGCCATCTGGTCGTTTTTGGCGGAGTGCTCCGGACTGCCGATCGAGGTGGTACAGCGAAGCAAGCTTGTGACCGAAATCAGTCGGACGGTACGGACCAAACGGAAGGATCTTCTCATCAAGGCCTTCGCTCAAGCGCTAAAACGCGCTCCCGAGGTGCTTCTGGCGATGAATCTGGATAAAAATCGCTCCGATTTGACCGCTTGGCTTCAGAAGCTCGTTGAAGATTTGGGACTAAGCCAATACGTTATCTTCATGGTAGGGGAGGTACGGGATAAGCTATTACCGGATCTCTACGCTATCACCAGTGTTTATGGGACGCCTTCCGTGATGGAGGGCTTCGGAATGTCCGTTGAGGAGGCGGCCGCTTCGGGCGTGCCGGTGGTGTCGAGTGACCGGGTGCCATTCGTGGTTGAGCACCTCGTCGGCGCTCAAGGGGAGAGAAAAACGAGCGGGAAAATCACTTTCACCGAAGGGCCGGGCGCGATATACGCTCCCGCAGACGACGTCGAGAGCTTTGGCGCGGCTTTGGAGAGCCTATTGCTTGACGATGAGAAACGGAGGGAGATGGGGCGGCAGGCGCATCGGATTACGATCCCCGCGTTTACGGCCGACCATCTCGTTAAGGATTTCTTGAACAACATTCCGATTGCTTCGTAAGAAATTAGAAAAGATAAATCATGACTCAGAAAGAACTGGAATCGACTGCACGGGCTCTCGTGGAGGATGGTCGCGGGATATTGGCCGCGGACGAGAGCTTTAACACGATCAAGAAACGGTTTGACGGCGTCGGGGTTACCTCGACGGAGGAAACGCGGCGAGCCTATCGTGGCCTCTTATTTACCACCCCGAGAGTGGAAGAGTACCTCAGTGGGGTGATCCTGTATGATGAAACGATCCGTCAAAAGAGCGATGACGGGACCCCTTTTCCCGAGTTGTTGGCCCGGAAAAGTATTCTTCCCGGGATCAAGGTTGATACCGGGGCGAAAGATATGGCGGGATTTCCCGGCGAAAAGGTAACCGAAGGTCTTGATGGGCTTCGGGATCGGTTTGCGGAATACCGAAAGCTGGGGGCTCGGTTTGCGAAGTGGCGTGGTGTTATCACCATTGGTGACGGGATCCCGACGGACACCTGCATCCAAGCGAATGCCCATGCCTTGGCCCGATATGCCAGTCTCGCTCAAGAGGCCGGTATCACACCGATTGTCGAGCCGGAAGTGCTTATCAATGGCGATCACGATATTGATCGTTGTGATAAAGCGACGACGGCGACATTGAAAGCGGTCTTTTCAGAGTTAATTGCTCATCGGGTCCATCTGGAAGGATTGTTGTTAAAGCCGAACATGGTTATTCCCGGCAAGGAATGCCCGAATCAGGTCAGCTATGGGGCGGTGGCTGAAGCCACGGTCCGCTGCTTGAGGCGTGTCGTGCCCGCTGCCGTCCCCGGCATCGTCTTTCTTTCAGGTGGGCAGAGCCCTGAAGCGGCCACTGAGCATCTTAATGAGATGAACAAGCTGGGGCCGCATCCATGGGCACTCGGATTCTCTTACGCAAGAGCGTTGCAAGATCCGACCTTGAAGGCCTGGAAAGGCGAGGCTTCCAATGTCGATCAGGCCCAGCAGATCTTCCATAATCGAGCGAAGTGCACCAGCGCGGCCCGCTACGGGAAATACTCCAAAGATATGGAGCTGGCGGCGTAACCAATGTCGGGGAGCGCCAAAGCCATGGCGCTCCCCAGTAGGGCCTTGATTTTTCCGGGGCCTAACGCGTAGCCCCAAGAGACAATCACCAAGCCGATTAAGAGAAGCAGGGCAATAAGCTCGTGCCAATCTTGATGGCGGAAATAACGGCGTGCCCAGAGAATGGGTGCCCCTAAGATTGCTCCGCCCAGAAAGCCTCCGAAGTGTGCCACAAGATCACTCTCGGGACTAAGACCCATCAACACGAAGAGCATCACACCGGCGGACAAGCCGGAGATCAGCGATCGCCACGCTTGCGCGTTATTCATCGGGGTTGAAATCGGAAGGACAGCCAAAAGCCCCAACGCGGCCAGTACCATGCCGGAGGCGCCGAGTGATCGATGCTCCGGCCCGTAAATCGCCAATCCGGCGACATTGCCGAGGGCCCCCGCCAGAAACGTGGCCAAAAGGGAGGTTCCCACGCCATAGCGGGGCATGACGAGACCGATCAGGAAGAAGCCCATGGTGAGATTGGCGGCCAGGTGACCGACATCGGCGTGTAACGTGATCGCTGTAAAGAGACGCCACCACTCCCCATGTTGCAATGCGATATTATCCATCAGCCCGGCCGATTTCATCATGGGCGAATACCATACTTGAATGAGATAAAACGCGCCGATACAGAAGCACCAAAGGAGGCTGGCCCAGTGAAAGACGGCGTCTTCTCGCGACGGGGTGACGCGAAGCTGCCCTTCCCACCCTTTGTTCTCGAGGTGATATTGCTTCAGGGAGCGAGTCGCATGTTGGAGCTCCGGCTGCGGCACCCATAGCCCCCACCTTTTCGAATCGGATGAATGCACAATGGTGGTGCGGATCCCTTGGCTGGCCAGTACGAGACTCCAATCGAATGCTTGTTTGCGCGAGCGTGCCGGCAGGGTGCGGTAGCCCGCGGGCGGGGAAGTCAGCAGATCGGTGGCTTCCTTCCCGTAGGAGGCGTTCTGGTCGGGCTTGTGAGGCTGTTCTTGATCCGCGGCGTTTGTCACAATTGCTTGCCTCTCAGAAATAAAATCGGCATAATAAGATTGACTCCCGGCATACTCTTAACCGATTTGGCGTGAATGATCCAGAATCAGAGCCGCCTTGATCGATGTTTGTTAATCGATCGTTCGTTCGCGGTGCGCTGGTTGGCACCCGGCTTGCTTGTCAGGGATGGGCGGTCAATTGGATGGTGGATTCCATCCAGGCTGCCTGAGAATACTCGGGAGAGTCATATCGAAGGGCATGACTATGAGAATGATCCAAGCGAACTGCCGTATTCAGTTCACTGCTGAGGATATCAGCTTTATCTCGGACGTCCTGGGAGGGCGATACAATCAAGGATTCGTTGTTGATCTGCTGAGTGACGCGGAAGCAAGGGACCTCATCCTGGACGACGTGGCGCTCTATAGGGCCTTGTTGGAGCGGGGGGGCTGCCTCAAGGTTTCGGCGCACTTCTATTTCTATGTTTTGGTCCGTCATGTCCTTCTGCAGGCGGGAGTGGATGATCGCGCCATGACCGATTATGTGGCCGAAGTCCTGGCAGAGTTCTCCGGGACGGAGCACATTAACGCCTTTGTTCCGGGCCGCGACGAGCCGCTGGAATATTGTGTCGACATGATGGAAGCCTTGCAGTCGGCGGATGACTCGACCCGTTTTATGCTGCGAGCTCATCTGGGGAACCATTCGCTATTTTTCGCCGGCGTTTTCCCAAGTCGAATCCGGTCCAGAGCAGAGCGCAAGGGAGCCCCTAACCTTGAGTATTATGAGCGATTGGGGCAATTGAATTACCGTGTTGCCAGCGACCACCGCTTGGCACGGCATTACGACCTTGCTCCGATCTATGCCAGCCTATCCGATCAGTTTCATATTACCCGGAAGGCGCTGAACGACCTGGCTGACCGCGTCCTGTTCATCGACGAGGACCAGGGTCCCAATTCGTCAAACTAGGATCCGATCAAGTGCCTTACGGGTCTTTTCGGGGGTTTCGTGCCGGATGGAATACCAGCCGCGGGCGTCACCGGTCGCGACGTTTTCGTGACGATCATCGATGTAGATGAGCGAATCTCCGGTACGTCCGGTCACTCGTTCGACCACCTCGTAGATTGGGCTATCGGGCTTAAGGACCCCGTGCTCGTAAGAGAGAATGTAGGCCTCGAACTTGTGAAAGAAAGGGAACTGCGAGATGTAACGGACAGCGAGCTCATTGGTATTGGAGAAAATGAAGGTGGGATAGCCGTGGCATTTGAGCTCATTCTGAAGCGAGACCATCGCCTCGATCGGCCAGAAGATATTGCCGAAGATTTCGCTGAATTCTTCCAAGGAGCCTTGAAAGCCGCTGATCGCTCGGGCTTCCTCAAAGAAGCCCTCGGTGTCGATCTGGCCCGTCTCGTATTTTGGCAGGAGTGATGTCTCCTGCCCAATGATCGGTTTCAGGGCTGTTTCGGCATACCGGCAACGAGGGAGAAGCCGATCGACGACTCGGTTGAAATCGAAATCGACCAGGACCTTTCCAAGATCGAAAACAATGGCTTTGGAGGCAGGGCGGCACGTGCTCATTCGCGAACTTCTCGACGGCCTTCGAGCGCCTGACTGAGCGTCAGTTCATCGGCCAATTCAAGTCCTGTCCCGGCCGGCAATCCATGAGCGATTCGCGACACGCGGACTCCGTGGCGTCGTAAGCGCTCTGTCAGATAATGACATGTGGCTTCGCCCTCGACGTCGGTTCCCAACGCCAGAATAATCTCTTGGATCGGCTCGTTTCCCAATCGGGATTCCAGTCCTTCAATGTTGAGGTCTTCGGCTTCGACGCCATTGATTGGTGAGATTCTCCCACCGAGGACATGATAACGCCCCTTGAAAGTCCCTGATTTCTCAATGCTGATGACATCGACCGGTTGTTCCACAACGCAGACCAAGGTCGAATCCCGCTGGGAATCTTGACAAAGGGGGCATGGGGTTTCTTGGGTAAGCGAACCGCACCGCTCGCATAAGCGAATTTGTTCGCGGGCCGTTACGATGGTGTCGGCCAATGCTTTAACGCGACTCGGGTCGCTCCGAGCCAAGTGAAGGGCCAATCTTTCTGCCGAGCGCGGCCCGATCCCTGGAAGGCTGTTCAAGGACTCAATCAGGTTGGTTAATGGCGGCGGTAGCGAAGCCATGATGGATCAACCGAGCATACGGAGTCACCCTCCTTTGTTAAACAGGGAACGAGTGTAAACGCATAACGAGTGCTCGGGTAAAGCAACGCTCGCTTGGGGACATACACCCCCTTTCGCCTGCGGTTCGTCTCGCCGCATCTCCCTTCCCGTAAAGGCTTGCTTGCCACTTGGCAGGAACGAGACACCCCTCCGCTCCTTATGGTCTTCCGGCGGCGGCCTCGTCCCTTAAGCCGCCCCTTGCCAGCTCGGTTTTAGGGAAGATGGGTTGTCCTACGTCAAGCCCGGCATGTTCATCCCGGAGGTGACCTTGTTCATCTCCTCATTCGAGATCTCCTTAGCCTGGCTCAGGGCAGAATTGACAGCGGAGACAATCATGTCCTCGAGTAACTGAGGCTCTTCGGGGTTGAGGGCTTGCGGATCGACCTTGATTGAGTCGACGGTATTGTCGCACTTGGCGACCACTTTGACCGCCCCGCCACCGCTGGTTGCTTCCACTGTGCGGTTTGCCAGTTCGTTTTGAACCGTTTCCATTTCGCGCTGCACGCGCGCCGCCTGCTTCATTAATTTCCCGACGCTAGACATAATGATCTCCTCTTAAAATAACCGTTGGCCATCGCTTCGCCAAGCCTATTATTCCCAAACCTCGACGATTTCTCCTTTGAAGACCTCAAGCGCCTGTTTGATGAGCGGGTCATTCTTGAACTCTTCCGGATCGATCTTTCGGGGCTCCGCGGCCTTTGTCGACTCTTTCTTGGTTTTCTTGGCTTGGGGGGCTTGCGAGTGGTCGTTGCCGGCCGCAGCCGGCGTTGAGTCATCGGACTCATCTGCCTTGTTTCCTTCCGCTTCCCCCGGCTCGCTTTCGGAAAGAGTCGGGCTTTGGAAGCTCGCGGGCCGTTCGGCCTCCACAAATTTGATCCGAACGTCACGATAGCCCATCTCTTTCAGCTTCGTTTTCAAGAGCTGATGATTTTTCCGATTATCCACGAGCCCTAAGTGGTCCGAAAATTCGGGATCAAAACCGATGGTGAGTGTGTTCTGAGTGAAGTCGACCGGGTGGGCTTCCAGGAGATAGGTCTTCAAGAACGGACTCGCTTTGGCGGCGGCTGCCACCAGGTCGTGCCAGAGCGATTCCAGATCATTGGGAACGGCGTTGCCACCGGTCGCGCCGCTTGCTGTTGAGGCGGGCGAAGTCGTCTCATCAAACGCCGGGTTGGAAGCTTTCTCGTCTTGAGCGGATGGCGTTGAGTCGGTGCTACCACGGTTTGCTTTTGATGCCCCCTTTCCGGAAGTTCCGGACGAGGGCGTTTTTTTGGATTGTCCGGCAGATTGTGACGGTTTGCCAGCCTGGCTTGACTTGGCTGTGGGAGCCTCCGCCTGACTTTGGGCACTTTTCGCGGGGTCGGTTGGGCTGCGACTCGGGGAGCCCTCTTCTGTGACTTCCCCGCGCAACTGCTGCAGGCGTTCGAGCACCGTATCGACGCTGACCGCGCGCCGGGCCTCAAGGGCTTGCAGCAACGAAACTTCCATTAAAATCCGTTTCGAAGCGGCATCTCGAAGGCTTCGCTCAGTGCTCGTGAGCACTTCCATAATTCGCGTTACGGATTCCGCCTCGAGCCCTTCGCTCTGTTGAGCCAAGGTGGTCGCTTCAGTCTCGGTGACTTCGAGCAGCTCGGTGTTGCCATTCCCGACCTTGTACACCAGCAGGTTACGGAAATGGCTCAAAAGATCTCCAAGTAAACGGCCAAAGTCTTTTCCACCTTCGGCGAGATGGCTAAGCTGTCGAAGTGTTCCGGCCTTGTCCCCGCTCAAAATGTTTCCGGCCAGCTCAAAAATCTGACTTCGAGCGGTCAAGCCGAACATTGAGAGGACTTCTTCTTCGTGGATCGTATGGCCGCAGAAGCTGATTAATTGGTCGAGCGCGGATTCGGCATCCCGCATCCCGCCTTCTGCTCCGCGAGCAATCGCTTGAAGAGCGGCCTCGCCGATTTCAACCCTTTCTTGCTCCGCAATGTAACGCAAATGCTCAACGATTAGGCTGGTCGGTATCCGTCGGAGATCAAAACGTTGGGTTCGAGAGAGGATGGTCGGCAGGACCTTGTCCGGCTCGGTGGTGGCGAACATGAACTTCACATGCTCGGGCGGCTCCTCCAACGTCTTTAGGAGGGCATTAAAGGCCTCTTTCGTCAGCATGTGGACTTCGTCAATGATATAGATCTTGTAGCGCGAGACCGAGGGAGAGTAGCGGGCGGTATCGCGAAGCTCGCGAATCTCATCAATCCCACGGTTACTGGCACCATCAATCTCGAAGACGTCCAAAGAGCGACTTTCGGCAATCTCTTGGCAGCGTGGGTCATCGTCGGCGAAATCGATTCGAGGACCGTTCTCGCAATTGAGACATTTGGCGAAGATGCGAGCGACCGTTGTCTTACCCGTCCCGCGAGCTCCCGCAAAAAGATAAGCGTGGGCGATCCGTTCCTTTTCGATGGTGTTCACCAGCGTCTTGACAACGTGGTCTTGCCCCACGACGTCATCGAAGCGCTGAGGCCGATACTTTCGAGCTATGACCTGGTATGTCATTTCACGAGCCGGTTTGAAGCATGGCTGACATCAGCCGGATGCAATAGGCCAGGGTGACCGCGGCGTCTGCAGAGCAGACTACCGCTGCTGCATTCCTGCCCTGACGGGGTTCGCCTGTCTGCAACCCGCGGGCCCTGGCAAAAGCATCGTCACAATTAAGCAGGTTCCCTCCCCGGTCGGCAAGCAGAAATGTGGCGGGATTTTCTCCCCCTGATCCGCTCCCGTCACCCCGGAAGCACTTTTGGGAAATCCGAGCAAACCACGGAGGCGTCGACCGGTTGGTCAGGCGATTCTTTGCGAAAAAAGTGGAGATGACCCGATAGGTCGCAGATCCAGACTTCGTCGGCGCCGGCATCGAAATAGAGGTGCCGTTTCTCGTCGATTTGAGCTCGGACATTGGCGGGAGAAAGGACCTCTACGCAAATCTCGGGCGCGATCGCCAGAAGACTCCCCTTGAGAGACCGGGTGAGACGTTCCGTTGAGATCCATACGACATCGGCTGCTTTGACGCCGTCTGCTGTTGAAACGGGGCATTCGGTCAAGGCTTTGCCTTCAGGGAGCTGGGTCCGAAGCTGATAGTGAATTTCGGATTGACGTTCGGCGTGCTCAAACCCGGGAGGTGGTGTCATGACAATTTCTCCGAAGCGATTGGTCTCAATTCGCTTTTCGAGGGCGGCCAAGGCGGGATCGGCGCAAACTTCCTCCCAAAGCCGAGCGTTGAACGCGTTCTGATCGTCAATAACGGGCAAATCCAGTCGGTTGATGACCATCTCATCATATGTTGGACCGGTTTAGGGTGCATTGCAAGGAAGCTTCGTACATTCGGGCGGGTTGTGCGATTCGATTCCCTCCAAGACGATGTTATGCTCTTCGGATTCCAGAATCCGGCAATTCCCGTTGAACCATTCGGATCTCTGAGGTGGAGAATCCGAAACTTGGCATGACATCTTCAAGGATTGATCTTTTGCTCTTGTTGTCCAGATTCGTAATCACGTAAAACGGAGCTTCTGGGATCTTTTTGGGGAATGTGCTGTTTCCGCTTTCTTGGATTTTCCGCATTTCCCTTGAGAAATGTACCCTTCGTCCACCTTTCCTCCGATAGAATTCAAGTTGCTCGAATTTCTCCGGAGCCTTGCTATATAGAAATCCAAGGATCGCAAGTTGAAAATTGAAAACTTCCGGAAAATCACAAGGCAAGCCTTGCACGTTCCCAGGATGTTCAACCGGTCATCTTGAAACTTGACGCAGAACACGATCGGGGCTGAAGTGGCTTTCCGGGATGAAGGAAGAAACCGAAACAAGGGTGAACGGATAGATCAGATGACGGCATCACCGATCCAAGACGAGTCGCGGCTTTGTGTCCATTCGATCACGACCAAGCCGTGGACGATCGAAGAAGCGGCCAAGTACTACGCGCGGGAGGGAGTTGCCGGGATTACCGTCTGGCAGAATGCGCTCGAGGGGCGAGATCCGAAAATTGTCGGGCGAATGCTGCGGGAGGAGGGCTTGACTGTGGTTTCCTTGTGTCGGGGCGGCTTTTTCCCGGCCTCGGATGCAAAGGGGCGGCAGAAGGCGATCGACGACAACCGGCGGATAGTGGAGCAGGCTGCCGCATTGGGCGCTCCCTTGGTGGTGTTGGTCTGCGGAGCTGTTCCAAAGCAGCCGTTGTCGGTATCCCGCCAGCAGATTCAGGATGGGATCGAGGCGATTCGCCCCGAGGCTGAAGCCGCCGGGGTCAAGCTTGGGATCGAGCCATTGCATCCGATGTATGCCGATTTCCGGTCAGCGGTTAATACGCTGGGGCAGGCCAATACGATGGCGGAGCAGATTGGCTCGCCGAGCGTCGGGGTTGTGGTCGATGTCTATCACTTATGGTGGGATCCCGACCTCGAGAGCGAGATC
This sequence comes from Verrucomicrobiota bacterium, assembly GCA_018610125.1. Classification (GTDB taxonomy): domain Bacteria; phylum Verrucomicrobiota; class Verrucomicrobiia; order Limisphaerales; family JAHEOI01; genus JAHEOI01. The sequence continues at coordinate 8,672 of JAHEOI010000101.1, read as the reverse complement.
GAGCGGTGCGGGTGGAATCGGCATCTTTTTGCGTTCCACATCTGCGACTGGCGTGTGCCGACGGAAGACCTTTTAACCGATCGAGAGTTGATGGGGCAAGGCTGCATTAATGTGCCGGAGATTCGTGGTTGGGTCGAGTCGACCGGATTTAACGGCTTCAACGAGGTCGAGATATTTTCCACTCGATATTGGGGGGAAGATCAACTGGAATTCCTGAGAAAGATTAAGCGGGCATATCGGAGTGCCTCTTGAGCAGTATGAAAGAAGCAAAGACTTATAAGGTCGGGATTATCATGAACGGGGTGACCGGGCGCATGGGCACGAATCAGCACTTGATGCGCTCCATTTCATCCATCATCAACGAGGGTGGTGTGGCGATAAGTCCCACCGAGGTCATCATGCCCGATCCGGTGCTGGTGGGGCGAAACGAGGTCAAGTTGAAGCGATTGGCAGCCAGTTGCGGGTTGGAGAAGTACACGACCGATCTCGATTCGATTTTAAACGATCCGGGCTATTCGGTTTACTTTGATGCCCAAACGACTCAGCTTCGGGCTGCTGCGGTTAGAAAAGCGATTGCTTCGGAGAAGCATATCTATTGTGAGAAACCGACGGCGATTTCGACCGAAGAGGCCTACGACCTTTATCGCCAAGCCAAGCAGGCCGGTGTCAAAAACGGCGTGGTCCAGGATAAGCTCTGGATCCCGGGCCTTGTTAAACTGAATCGGCTGATTGAGAACGGCTTTTTTGGTCGAATCCTTTCGGTGCGAGGGGAATTCGGCTATTGGGTTTTCGAGGGCCATACGATCCCGGCGCAGCGTCCGTCCTGGAACTATCGTAAAGAAGATGGCGGCGGCATTGTCGTTGATATGCTTTGTCACTGGCGTTATCTTCTCGATAATCTCTTCGCTCCGGTGAAATCGGTCTCGTGTCTCGGCGCGGTCCACATTCCGGAGCGAGTGGACGAGGATGGCAAGCGCTATGAATGCACTGCCGAGGATTCGGCTTATGCGACATTCGAGCTGGAAGGCGGGATTGTGGCCCAATTTAATTCGTCATGGTGCGTCCGAGTGCGTCGGGACGATTTGTTGACGCTGCAAGTGGATGGCACGCAGGGCTCGGCGGTGGCGGGCTTACGTGACTGCTGGACCCAGCATTACGGCAACACACCTAAGCCATTATGGAATCCCGATGTCGAGCAGCCGATCAATTTCTTTGATCACTGGGCTCCGGTTCCGGCGCAGGAAGCATACGACAATGCCTTCAAAATCCAATGGGAGAAATTCCTTCGACATATTGTCTTGGATGCCCCTTTCCCATGGACGCTTCTGGAGGGGGCGAAAGGGGTGCAGCTTGCTGAAAAAGGCTTGGAGTCGTGGAAGGACCGGCAGTGGGTTTCGATTCCCGAGTTGGCGGCCTAGCTATTAAGAGTTCAAGAAGTTCCTGCATGAGGAAGCGCAACTAAAGTGTGCGGCTACAGCCTTCCGGCTCAAAAGTTATGCAAGAATTTCTTGAACGCTTAATAGGTCCGTTTGAGCCGCTTGGCCGCGTTCAATGGTATCTGTCTACGCCTCGCCGGTTGGACAAGGAAGCCGGCGGGGTGTTGCGACGATGGAGTTGAATATGGGAAGAGCCCGATGCAAGGAATGCGATCAACCGATCGAATTTGAAGACGAGATGGCCGGGCAAGCAGTGGCTTGTCCGAGCTGCGGCTACGAGACGCAGCTTGCTGAAGAGGACGAAGCGCCGACCATTCGCATTCCAGCGGGTCGTAAGAAACGGGGGCCGAGTCGAATAGGAGCCGTTGAAACCGAACCGGCGCCCCAAACCGAAGAGCAGCCGGTCGAACCGAATGTCCCGGAGAAGATCTTGGGCAATATCCAGCAGGTGATCTTCGGCAAGGATGAGACGGTCCGTCTGGCGCTTGTGGCTTGTTTTGCGGAAGGCCATATTCTCTTGGAGGATGTGCCGGGCGTGGCAAAGACCATGTTGGGGCGGGCAATCGCTCAAAGCATCGGGAGCAGCTTCAAGCGGATTCAATGCACCCCCGATCTCCTCCCGAATGATGTGACCGGCTCGTTCATTTTTAATCCCAAGAGTGTGGAATTCGAATTCCGATCCGGACCGATCTTTGCACAGGTCGTCTTGGCGGACGAGGTCAATCGCACGACACCGCGTACCCAATCGGCGCTCTTGGAGGCGATGTCGGAGCAACAAGTGACCGTCGATGGGGTGAAGTTCCCGCTTGAGGCCCCATTTTTGGTTATTGCGACGCAGAACCCGATCGACCACGAAGGGACCTTTCCATTGCCGGAAGCCCAGCTCGACCGTTTTCTCTTGCGGCTCCATCTTGGGTATCCCTCCCTGGGGGAGGAGGATCATATGTTGACTCGCCTGCAGCATTCGCATCCGATTCAGACGCTTGGGGCAGTCGCCACCGCCGAGGAGGTGTGCCAATTTCAACAGAGTGTCCGTGAGGTGGAGCTGGGGGAGAAGACCCGGTCGTATCTGCTGAGCTTGGTGCGGGCGAGTCGCGATCATCATGATGTCCGGCTTGGGGGGAGTCCGAGGGCCTCGATTGGACTGTTTCGGGCCTCTCAAGCGTTGGCTGCCATCCGGCACCGCGATTTTGTTCTGCCGGATGATGTCAAAGAGCTCTTCGTGCCGGTTATGGCGCATCGACTCATCTTGCGTCCCGAGAGTCGACTTCGTAATGTGACGCCGATAAACGTGCTCGAAGAGGTTTTGCATCAAACGGAAGTCCCAACCGTGACGGCACGTTGAATGAATTGAGAGCAGTGAGGTTGGCAGCGCTGGCCGGGTTCATCATTTCGCTTTGGGCGTTTTGGTGGGGGCTCGGTTTTCTGGTTTATGCGATGTATGTTTTTGTAGGCGTGGCGCTGGTCGGGTGGCTAATCGGACGGCATGGGGTTGAGGAGACCGTCGTCGAGCGAAAAGCGGACATGGAGGTACTGGAAACCGGGGAGAGCGTCGAGGTGACACTGCACGTCTCCAATCATGGGCGATTTCCGGTTCCATGGCTTTTGGTGGAAGACTTCATCCCGACCGCGTTTTTGGTGCGGCGTCCCAAACGGGCCGACGTTTCGGGGAAACGGTTGACTGCGGCGCGGCTACGCCCCGGCGAAGATGCATCCCTGAACTATTCTGTCCGTTTCCATTATCGCGGTTATTATCCGTTAGGTCCGGTGCTTCTTGAGAGCGGCGATGTTTTCGGGCTCTACCGGAAATCAAGGGTTGTCGACACGCTTCATTATGTCACGGTCCTTCCCGAAGTTGTTCCGATTCCGGGATACGATATCGCTTCGCTCCGGCCGGTGGGGGAAGTCCGAATGACGCATCGCCTTTTTGAAGACCCCACACGGATAGCCGGGGTGCGTCCTTATCAGAAGGGGGATCCGCTGAATCGGATTCATTGGCGTGCGACCGCCAGGACCGGCACGTTGCAAAGCAAAACTTACGAGCCATCGACAGTGGCCGGAGCCACCCTGGTGCTTGATTTTCACAAATCGGGCTATGCCGATGAGCGCGGATTCTATCGCTCTGAATTGGCGGTAACGACGGTGGCCTCGTTGGCCTATGCGCTCGGGGAGCTGAGTCAGCAGGTCGGGCTGGTAACCAATGCGGCCGATGCGGCCGAGCACTATCGCGAGCTCTATGGCGTCCGGGGAAGCGAAACCGTCGTGACGTTTCGTCGCCGCGCTGAAACCGGGAGTAACGATCCCCAAGCAAGGCCGATTCGGGTTTCCAACGATCGCGCACCGGGACAGGCCTACCGCATTCGTGAAATCCTGGCTCGCGTTCAGCTCAATGATGGTCTCGATATGGCCGGTTTGATCTCGGAATGCGAGAGTCGCTTGGCAAGGGATGCCAGCGTGGTTGTGGTGCTGCCGACCGTGACCGCGAGGACTGCCACCGCCCTGGGAGGGCTGCGTCGGCAAGGCTATTCGGTGACGGTTGTGTTAATCCTCGGTGAGTCGACGACATACCGTCGGTGGGCACAGCCGCCTGAATGGGCCGGCCTTCTTTTGGCCGAGGGAATCGATTTCCGGCAGGTCGAGGACGAGGAGGCACTTTCTCATTTGTGTGGCGGTCTTTGGACGCGATGAGCTATGAAGCGGAACAGGCCGGAAAAAACAATCGTGGACTATCTGGCAGCGGCGGTCGCGCCATTGCTGATCATTGTGCTGGTCGAGAGCCTGGTGCTTTATCTCTTGGAAGTCGGCTATTCCGGTCCCTCGGAAGGACGGCTTAGATGGACCCTCTTTTGGTTTGTCCTGGCGACGGTCTTGGTTTCGCGGATTGCGCTTGAAATCGGATCGGAGCATGCCGCTCTTTATGGGATTGCCTTGGCGCTCGTTACTGCCATTGCCATCATGCAATATGTCCGTGGTCCGTGGCCGATCTTGGGATTGTTGGCACTGATCTGGTGGCTCGCGTCGCGCTTGGTGCGCAATTGCACCGTGCTTGAGAGCGAGGGGGCCAAGCAGACCGATGCTGACGAGGGGATCCTATCATTTTTATCGTCGTCGTCCGAGGGTGCGGCTGCCGAGGCGACGCCTCAGAGACGACCTTGGATTCGGGGGAGTGCCGCGCAAACAAACCGATCGACCCGCCCTCGAAAGGAGGTCGGGCCATGGCTGAAAGCGTTACGGGAGATGGACCGCCCCCATTTGCCCGGGGCGTCGGTGATTTACTTTTCCTTGATCGCGCTTCCGCTTTTCGGGTTGGGAGAGCTCTGGTTGCAGGGAGGGAGCCCATCACAGCGGGAAGCTGCATTTCATTTTATCTGGCTCTATGTCGCTTCCGGGATCGGCCTGTTGCTTATAACCAGCTTTTTGAGCCTGCGTCGCTATCTGCGTCACAGGCACGTACCGATACCGGACGGGATGGCGGGCACATGGGTGACGATCGGCGGCGGTACCGCCCTTTTGGTGCTTCTCTTGGCGTTGGTTTTGCCGCGTCCCGAGCCGGTCTATTCGATTGCGACATTGACGGAAAAAGTTGCCCAATCGGAAGAGAAGAAGTCCGGGCGGGACGGGGATGGCAAGGCAAGTGAGACGGGGAAGAGCCGGAACCGGAAAGGAGAGCGGAAACAGGCCGGAAAAGAGGGAGCCAAGGCGTCAAAAAGCGCCAAACAGGGCGAAAAATCAAAAGATTGGGAGCGCTCGGATCGGGGAAAAACGGAGGGAGGCGCCGCCGAGAAAGCCCAAGATCGCTCAAGAGGGCAATCGCAAAAAGGCCAAGGCACCGCAGGCAAGGTGGGGAAGCTCATTCAGTGGCTGCTTTACCTTGTGCTCGGGTTGATCGCTCTGGTTTGGCTTTGGAAGCACCGAAAGCAAGTGATGAATGGCCTCCGGGGGTTGATGGCGGACTTGCGTCAGTTATTTTCGAAGCTGAGATGGGCAAGAAGAGCGTCAACTGTTGCAGAGCAAGCGGCGGGTCGACAGTCGGCTCCGAGAATGGAGGTGCTGCAAGACCCATTTGCAACCGGCCACGCGAGCTCATGGTCCCCCGAAGAGCTGCTTCGGTACTCCTTTGATGCCCTTCAGGCTTGGGGATATGAACATGGCTTCCCTCGCAAGCAACAACAGACACCGAATGAGTTTGCAAGCGCGCTAAGCCGGGAATTTCCATCGCTCCGCAACGATGCCGTTATGGTAGCCGACCTCTATTCTCAATGGGCTTATGGCGGGAAACCGCCATCCCGGCACTCGACCGAGCTCCTGCGGCAATTTTGGCGGTCACTGGAAGCGGCAAACGGGGTAAGAGCTGACCATTGACTTCCGTTACTTAAATTTGGACACTGGATCGGTTTCAACGGAGTGACATTGAGGAATCGGCGCAATGAGTGAATTCATTTTGAAGGAGAGGCTCGCATTGGAGGAGGGTGATAAGGAGCGATTTCAGGCTGGGCAGTTCAGCGAAGGAGGTTACTTGATGACTTGGATGGGATGGATAGGCTGCCTTCTTGTTTTACTCGGGCACGGTTCAGCCGGTGATCTTTACGCCGAGGCGGAATCTTGGCCGCAATTCCTTGGACCGCATCGAGATGCCCATTATCGTGGGGCGCCTTTGGCCGGGCAATTTCCCAAGGAAGGGCCCGTGAAGTTGTGGACAAAATCGGTGGGGCAAGGCTTTAGTGGACCGGTTGTCGCAGACGGCAAGCTTATTTTGTTTCATCGACTGGGCGACCGGGAAGTTGTGGAGTGCGTCGCTCCCAACAATGGGGAAACGGTTTGGAAGTTTGGGTATCCGACCGACTATCGGGATGATTTTGGCTTTGATGAAGGGCCTCGCGCGACGCCGACGATCCATGCGAACCGTGTCTATACCCATGGGGCTCAGGGGAAAGTGCATTGCCTGGATCTCAATACCGGCGAGCGGGTATGGTCTGTCGACACCGAAAAGGCGTTTGGATCGCCAAAGGGGTTTTTCGGAAGGGTCTGTTCCCCCTTGGTGGTGAACCAAGCGATCTTATTGAATGTCGGCGGCAAGAATGGAGCCGGCATTGTCGCGTTCGATAAGGATTCCGGAGATGTCCTGTGGCAGGCGACCGATCACAAAGCGAGCTATGCTTCTCCGATTGTGAAGCGGCGTGGGGATACTCGAACCGCAATTTTCTTTACCCGCCATGGCCTTGTCGGCCTTGACCCGGGACAGGGAAAGGTGCTGTTCCAACATCGATGGCGTTCCCGAATGCGTGCCTCGGTCAATGCCGCGAACCCGGTTGTCGTCGGTCACCGGATATTTCTGTCCGCGTGCTACGGTACCGGCGCCATCCTCTTGAATCTCAAAGAGGGTCGGTTGAGTGAAGTCTGGTCGAGTCAAGACACGTTATCGAATCACTATGCGACCAGTGTTTACAAAGGCGGTTATCTCTATGGCTACCATGGAAGGGTCGATGTCCCACCGGACCCGAGCCTTCGCTGTGTCGATTTCGAAACGGGGGAAGTGGCATGGACAAACAAACGGTTCGGTGCGGGCAGTCTGATTCTCGCCGATGATCTCCTTGTGGCGTTGAAGCAAAGCGGGCAGCTCTTTCTCATCAAGGCGACGCCGGAAAAGTTCACGGTGTTGGATCAGGCGCAAATCCTGGCTCCCACCGTACGGGCGTATCCGGCTTTGGTTGCCGGCCGGCTTTATGCGCGGAATGAAGGGCAGCTCGCTTGCTTTGAGCTGGGTAAAGAAGATTGAATCTTTCCGACAGCGTGGGGCAGCCCGCCCGGTCTGCTCTTCGGATTCGGAGCAGGCTGACAGCCTGCGCCACGCCTGACCCGCCGGGATGCCCCTGATAACGGCTCCTGTTCGGAAAAACAGTTAACAATTGACTGGGAGAGGGTAAGCCGGCATTCTTCGATAAAATCGACGTTTTGTTGGGTAGTTGTGGCAAGGCCGTTTTGCCAGATTGGCAACGAGATCTCGGAAAAAGGCAAGAAGGTGTTATGAGCGATACGACGCAGTGGAAATGGTCTGGAAGGCGAGCGCTAGGAACCGCAATCGGCATATGGGCCGCGGTGTTTGGCTGGCTTGCGGTTAGCGGCGTGGCCGCAGGCGAGGACGAAGGCGATGTGCCGTATGTGCCAACACCCCAGAAGGTCGTCAATAAGATGCTGAAGATGGCTGAAATCTCCAAAGACGATGTGGTTTATGACCTTGGGTGTGGAGACGGCCGAATTGTCGTCACCGCGGCTGACAAATACGGTGCCAAGGGCATTGGTGTCGACATCGACCCGCAACGCATCAAGGAAAGCCGTAAAAACGCGAAGGAGAAGGGCGTGACAGACCTGGTCGAGTTTCGCGAACAGGACCTGTTCAAAACGGATCTGACCGAGGCGACCATCGTCACGTTGTACTTGTTGCCGGATGTGAACCGGAAGCTGCGACCGAAGTTGCTGAAGCAATTGCGCCCGGGGGCGCGAGTTGTCTCCCATAGCTTCGACATGGATGAGTGGAAGGCGGACAAAAAGGTGCGAGTTGTAGAAAAAGAGGGGGGAGTCGAGCTCGTTGATGTTGGCGATTTCTCTGAATTCGGCGTTAGCTTGGGAAGCTCCGGAAGCGATACTGATTCGGAGAGCGACTCCGGTGAATCGTCGCAATCCGAATCGGATTCCTCGGGTATATCCCCGGTGGTTGGCAACTCGAAGGCGACACTCTACAAGTGGGTCGTTCCGGCCGACTTCGCGGGGGTCTGGAGCTGGACTTTGAAGACGTCGGCCGGCAAGCGCACGTATGGGGCCATCCTTAAACAAACGTTTCAGGGAATTTCCGGTCAAATGGTGAGGCCGGATCAAACGAAAGCAACAGTTACCAATGGCAAAGTCAAGGGGTATCAGGTGCGCTTCGAAGTGCCAGAGGCCTTGAAGAGCGACGGTCAAAAGCTCCTTTTCGAAGGCCGGCTCGATCCGAAACGTGATGTGATTGAAGGCAACGTGACCATTTTCGGCAACGGGGAAGAGAAAACCCTCGATTGGAAGGCGATTCGTGCCAATCCGTTGGAGGATGGATGAGAGGTGGATGATCGGCGGGGGGAGAGGGGTTCAGGTAAGGAGAGAGGTGGCAAGAAAAAGCGGTGACGAGTCACACGCACTCCACAAGCCGGCGCGCGTAACGGGCTGCTGTGGCTCGGGACAGTGAGTCTGCCATCGATTGATTCG
>JAHEOI010000100.1 GCA_018610125.1 Verrucomicrobiota bacterium | reverse complement strand
GTACTTACGCCGCTGAGCACGCTCCGGCCGCTCCACTTGCATGGCGGTGGGGGAAAAGCCCGATTTGGATTGATTGAGGTCACTAACGCCCATGTTGCGCCACATTCCTTCCCGAGAGCGGGCTCTGCCGCGAAATCGCCTCGTAAATTTGCTTCGCCACCGGGGCACATGTTTTGCCTCCGGATTTCCCGTCTTCCACCATCACAACGACGACGTAATTCGGATTCGAGATAGGCGCCATTGAGGCAAACCAAGTAATCTTTCGCCCTCCTGAGGCCTCGGCGGTACCGGTCTTGCCCCCGATCTTCAGGCCGGGCACGGCCGCCCTTGTCCCCGTGCCGTCGGAATCCGCCACGTCGCCACGCATTGCTTCGGCGATCAAGTTGAGATGACGTTGCGTCACATCCAACTTCGACCGGAGGTGGGTGGGGAACCGTTTGACGATGGCGGGCCCTTCTTGACTCCCTTGCCGCTCGAGACGCTGAACGAGACGAGGCCAATAGACATGGCCGCCATTGGCAATGCTGGAAACCATCACCGCCACCTGAAGCGGGGTCACCGAGATTTCTCCCTGCCCAATGCAAAGATTGGCCGTATTGCCACGGCTCCATCTCCCTTCACTTCGACGCTTCCGGATCCCCTCTTTCGTCGGGAAAGAGCCCGCCTCTTCATAAATGGGGATCTTCACCGGCTCACCTAAATGAAATCGTCGGCCCATCTCGACGATCTTTTTCCAGCCCGCTTTCAGGCCGAAATCGATGAAATAATAATTGCTCGATCGTTTAAACGCCTTGTAGAAATCGTACACGCCGGGACGTGCCTCGTCCATGATACGTCGCCGACCTACCTGGTAGTACAACTGGGTCCGGATCGGCATAGACGGATCGCAAACACCGGCCTCCAGAAACGCCAATCCAACCCCGATCTTGAAGATGGAGCCAGGAGGGTAGATGCCGGCGGTGGCCCGGTTGAGCTGAGGCCGTGACTCAGGATCGTTCAAGGCCTTCCAATCGGCGTAAGAGATCTTCGGGATAAACAGGTTCGGATTGTACGACGGGATGGAGGCCAACGCCAGAATGTCTCCGTTTTGTGGATTCATCACCACCGCCGCCCCTTTGACTTGGCTTCCGGCCGATCGAAGCGCCCGTTCACACGCCTTCTGGATCGGCAAATCGAGCGTGAGCACAAGGTTTTTACCCGGCTTGGCAGCCTGCCAGACGTTTTCCGATTGCCGATAGCCGAGGCTGTTGACCATCACCGATTTGATACCGGCTCTGCCGCGTAGCGTGTCGTCAAACGCGCGCTCAAGCCCGGTGACACCCTTAAAATCCGGAAGCCGATAATTGGAGCGCACATCCTCAGGATCACCCGTCACCTCGATTCGCCGTAAGAATCCGAGCAAATGCCCTGCGGTTTTCCCTTGCGGATAAACCCGCATCGGATAAATATCCAGCTCGAACGCCGATGGCACATCCGGCTGCTCCTGAAAACGCGCCACCATCTCGCGATCGATGTCAGCCAAGACACGAAACGGCTGCGAGAGCCTTTGCCGATAATGCCTGGTAAAGCGTTCTCGCTTTAGCCCGAAGGGCTCTTCAGGCTTTAATGCCCGCTCGAGCCTCTCCACCATGTTGCTGGCGGCACGATAGCGGGTCTTCTTGCCCAAACGCGCTCGCTCTTGAGCACTCAGTGAGCGATCCATCTCGGCCACGGTGCCCTGAAATTCCGCTTGAAATTCGTCACGGATCTCCTCCAGGTAGAGATTGACATTGAAGCTCGGGTTGTTTTCAGCCAATGGAATCCCGTTTCTGTCGAGAATCTTGCCACGGATTGCGGGAATGCGAACCGTTCGAAACGTTTGCTGCTCCAATTCGTCGGCATATTCCTTATGTTTAACCACTTGCACATACCAGACACCCGCCAGCAGGATAAATATCCCGCCCAGGATCCCGCCCACCAGAACCTTTAGCTCAATGTCGTGTTTCTTCTTTTCGTCCGTCGGCACGATTCCCCCTGTCTCATCGACCTCGCACAATCTCGCGATCTTCCCGAAAACTGGGCTCGGCCGCGACCGGTTCCTTCTCACTCCGCTGCACTCGCTCGAAGAGCCCGCATATAAACGGCGTGGCCATTCCTCCCGCAACCACCATGATGAGCCATTGCAGAAGGGATCCCCATCCTATTAATGGCTGTTGGCCCAAGCTCAACAGAACCAGTAACGTCATAATGGGAGTCACCCCACAAGCCGCAACGCCCAACAAAAGCTGAGCATATCTTTCCTCCTTCAAAATATAGGCGCGATACCGGTGAATCAAAAAGCCGACCAGGAATAACGGTAGGACAGATACCCCCAGCGGATTTGCCGAGAGCGAGTCGAGTGCCAAGCCTCCGACCAATGCCAACAGGCCGATTAAGATCAGCCCTTTTCTCAAACCCGCAAAGACCATCAAAGTCGGCAGCAGCTCAATTTGAGCCCCGAGCAGCCGCCGAAAAATCGTTATCCAGCTCTCCAAAAAGACAATCGCAATTGCGGTGATGATTAAGAGAATATTATTAACTCCTCTCATCCAACATTACCCATACAGTCTGAAGACGGTTAAAATTGACGGTCAACTTGACGCGGGCCTCGGTATAAAGCCCGTAATCGACACTTTGAGTATCGATGACCTCACCAATTGGCAAGCCTTTCGGGAAGAGACCCCCTTGCCCACTGGTAACCACCCGATCCCCAATCTCCATCTTCGCATTGCTCGGCAGAAACTTAAAATCGACTTCCAACGGATCGATGACCACGTTGGCTCGGGGTGTCACCACACCACTCTCCCGGGTCGATTTGACCAATCCAGCCACCCGGCATTTCGGGTCACCCAAGAGCACCACTTGTGACTGGCTCACGCCCACTTCCGAGATCCGCCCAACCAACCCATCAACCGTTCGCACCGGTAGATTCGTCTTTATCCCGTCTTCACGACCGAGGTTAATCCGAAGGCTCCGCCACCAGTTGGCCGGGTCTCGTCCCACAACACGCGCCGGTTTGAGCCGCCATTCGGTGCGCTTCTTAAACCCAAGCATCTTTCGCAGTTGGGCATTCTCGCGTTGAAGCGTCTCGAGCCGTTGAGCTCGGAGCTGGAGGCGTTGATTTTTTTGGCGTAGGGAATGCAACCGACCTTCGAGGACACTGCGAGGGACCAGTCGCTCTTTGGCCTCTTGCTGCAGATTCTCCGCAGCGGCGGCCACCTCGAAGAATGGGGTAAAGAGGACACCGAATGCCTCCTCAAGACGTTGGCCCGCGCGGCTGGGTAGGGTCACTATCAGCCCGACGACCATAACCATCATTCCCAAAACTATGTAACTTCGGCCCCTATGCATACAACGCTATCCGCCCCGCTTCGACTCGGGTCTTGATTACCCCCGAATTTCCACCGGAAATCGCGGGCAACCCAACAAATCTCCTTAGGGGAATGGAGTCGGACTTTCCTTTTCTCGCTCCGCGAAGCGGAAACACAGCGAGGCGTAGACAGGCAGCCTTGAATACAACCAAAGCGCTCGATTACCCCCCATGCTTCGCATGGTCCGAGGCAACGCCTCGCTAGCTTGTTGAAGTCACACGCTTAAGGAAGGCAAGCTCTTGGAGGACACGCCCCGTACCTTCGGCCACTCCGGTGAGTGGACGGTCCGCAGCGTGTACCGGAAGGCCGGTTTCTTGAGAAATCAGGCGATCGATGCCGCGCAATAACGCCCCACCCCCCGATACGACAATCCCTCGATCGACGAGGTCAGCGGACAATTCCGGAGGGCACCGCTCCAAAGTGATTCGGATGGATTCCAAAATCTGCGCCAACGGTTCTCGCAACGCCTCTCGAATCTCTTCCGAACGGATGGTCAATGTCTTCGGCAGACCAACACTCAAATCCCGACCCTTCACATCCATGGTCAATTCTTCCTCAAGCGGGAAAGCTGAGCCGACGGTCTTCTTAATCTCTTCAGCCGTACGCTCGCCTATCATCAAGTTGTAGGCCCGCTTCATGTAAGCGACAATCGTCTCGTCCAATTCGTCTCCGCCAACTCGCAGACTCCGACTAAACACAATCCCCGCTAAGGAAATGATCGCAATCTCACACGTTCCACCGCCGATATCGACAATCATATTCCCCGCCGGCTCGTGAACAGGCATGCCCACACCAATTCCGGAGGCCATTGGCTGCTCAATCAAATACACCTCGCGAGCCCCGGCATGCATTGCCGAATCCTTAACAGCTCGTTTTTCGACCTCGGTAATCCCGGTTGGGACCGCCACCACCACACGCGGTGGAACCAATTTCCGGTGGTGGACCTTCTGAATAAAATGCCGGAGCATCGACTCTGTAATCTCAAAGTCGGCAATCACCCCGTCCTTCATCGGACGGACGGCCACAATATTGCCGGGAGTCCGCCCCAACATACGTCTCGCTTCCTCCCCGACAGCCAGGACATTATTTGTCCCCGCCTGGATCGCCACAACGGAAGGCTCATCAAGGACAATCCCACGATCCCGAACGTAAACGAGCGAATTTGCGGTCCCTAAGTCAATGCCAATATCATTGGAAAACAGACTCTTAAATGTATCAAACATTTCCCTTTTTCCCAGGACCCAAAACGTTACGCAACGTCCAATCCCGGGGTCAAATTTATTCTACCCTATTCACCCCCTTCTGTCGACGCAAGGTTCAATACCGATACAGCGCCGCCACTTTCCCTCCGCCGGGAACATTCTCCGGCTTCACTGGATAAACGTGACCACGGTGGAGCCACGTATGGACCGCAACCGAATCCAGAAGGTCTTTCACGCCCGGTTCCTCCCGATCCACGAACGTCACATGGCCTTCCTCTTCATCGTATCGTCCCCATTGCTGAATCCCCAACGCGACAAAACAGGTAGCAACGCGTCCGTGATACGCTGCGGGCACGACCGATTCCAAATCGTTGCTTCCCTTGCCCGTTGCCATCCCGTCTTTGACCGTCTCCTCGATGCTCGCAAGCTCTTTGTCAAAATGCTTCTCAACGCGCTGCCATCCCTCGTCTCGTAGCTCATCAACCGTTTTGTGCTCCGGATTGCCGGGAATAACCGTGTCAAAGACCCGAGGATAGGCACTGACGTCCCGGAAGATCGGGAGATAATAATCAACTGCTGCCACCAGCAACGGGAGATTCTTGTTGGTCAATTCCGCATTTAAGCCGCGATCCACCTGATGGAAAAATTGTCGGAGATTTTTCTTTTCATCCTCACCGCCGGGCCCTTGCCCATGTCGCACCCCTGTAAGGCTCCCATCCGATCCGGGCGCCCCACTATGCATCTGCCGACTCGGCTCGTACTGATCGAAGCGCAACGCCTCCTCCATCGATTTCGGGACGTTTTCCAATGGGATCTCTTCGATCGCATAGCGGTCTGCTTGGTAGAGCTGGACCGCATTCTGGCTCAGCGCAAGCACATAAAACCCGACGTTCTCTTCCAACATCGGCAACAACGGCTTGAGATGGAAGCTGTCGGAGACGGTTAAGATTTCGGAGACCGAGTACGGCAGCTTGATCGTGTGGAAAACGTCGGGAGCGAGAAACACAGCAGCCCCGTCGGTCGGATGCAGCCAGAAATCCTGGTCGTCAATTAATGAGGCAACCGGCTTGAGGGACTTTTTCGCTTCCTCTTCCTTTAATCCCACTTCTTGAAGCTGGGAATGCGCCTGACGGTAAAGATTCCTGAGTCGAAGCGGGTTTTGCTGAGCCTCTTTGCCCCCACGCACCGTCGGGAAGTAAAATGAAACACACCGATGCTCGCTGCTGCTTGCCTTGACCAGTTTTTCGATTTCGTCCTTCGTCACCTCACGCATAACCATACTGTCGTTTCTTTTCCGTTTCCGTTCCCGTTCCCGTTCCCAATCTTCCGAATACCTCATTCCAACTTTACCGCCAACCCGGCCGCCGCCTCCCCAGTAAACCACCGGTAAACCGGTCGGTCAACGGAAGCCGAATACTACCCATCGACAGCGACAAACGGATCCTGCGCCTGATGATTGGTCGTTGCACAGCTCCCTTGATACGCTTAATTTTTTTGGTTAGGTTTTACGTGGTTACCGGAAGAAACCGATGTCGATTGGGATGATCGTAACAAATAAGAGATGACCGAGCTAACAAGCGAGAGCCGGCGTTTTAATGGAATCGGAAAGGCTAATGCAATCGCAAAGGCCTTGGGCACCAAGACAAGGATGGATGGGGAGATGGGCAAGCCAGAGCGCCGGCAGCATCCATTGAATGGGCAGCTTAGCCGGAAGGGGCAAATTTCCCCGACTCGCACCTTTAGCCGCGCAGGGCTCGGCGTAACGGATGGCATCTCGCGTCATTCCCCGAAGCGATTAAATGGGCGCTCCCCCTGCCCATTCGAGCGCATGCACGATCCCGGGTCGGACAATCGCCGAGTGGATTCCCCTCCCATTCAAAAGACAAGGAGCTAAGCGAAAAATCCGGTTTCGCAACCTATGTCGACAATTACGTTACACTTCGAAAACGCCCGTTTAGCTCAACAGCTCTTCAACAACAACCCTCGCAATTTACAGGCCCTTGAACAGGAGCTGGCAGTCAAGGCCACTTCCAGGGAAGGATGGATCAAGCTCGACGGCCAGGAGGAAGCGATCGAGCAAGCCAGAGAGATGTTCCAGCTTCTCGAGGGCTCGATCAAGGCCGGCGCGCCGGTCCGGAATCGCGAGTTCGCTTATGCCTTAAACATGGTCAAGAACCAAGGAGTTGAAACATTGCGGGAGGTGTTTTCCGAGCGAATTCAAACCTCGCCGAAAAAGGCCCAGGTCACCCCGAAGACACTCCGGCAAAAGCAGTATATCGACGCCATTCGAGAGACTGACATCACTTTCGGGTCCGGGCCGGCAGGCACAGGGAAGACCTATCTCGCGATGGCCATGGCCGTTTCCGCCCTCAAGGAGGAAAAAGTATCGCGCATTATCCTCACGCGCCCTGCGGTCGAATCCGGTGAGGCGCTCGGCTTTCTGCCCGGCGACCTCCAAGAAAAGATTTCTCCCTATCTGCGGCCGCTTCACGACGCCCTTTACGAAATGCTCCCGTCGGAGGATATCTTGAAGCACATGGAACGCGGGATAATTGAGATCGCCCCGCTTGCTTACATGCGCGGGCGAACGTTGAACAACTCCTTCATTATTCTCGACGAGGCCCAGAATGCCACTTCGGAGCAGATGTTCATGTTCCTTACCCGTCTTGGCTTCAACTCAAAAGCGGTCATCACCGGCGATCCAACCCAAAGCGATCTTCCCAAGCACAAGCGCTCCGGCTTGATCGAAGCCATCGAAAATCTCAGTCGGGTCGAGGGGATCCAAGTCATCGAGTTTTTAAATTCGGATGCGGTAAGGCACCCGCTCGTGCAACGGATCATTGCCGCTTACGAATCCCGGCGGAAGGATGATGAATGAGCAACGAGCTGGTGATTCGTAACCTGCAACGACGGTACCGAATCGATACAAGGCTTTTGAAGCGAATCACCAAGCATCTCCTTCAGAGCGAGCTTAAGGTCCGGGATTACGAGCTTGGGATCCAATTGGTCGGTCTCCGGAAAATCGCCAACCTTAACGAGTCATTCTTGGCCCATGAAGGACCAACCGACATCATCACCTTTGATCATTCGGCAGACATCGACGAAAGCGTGCTGGCCGGGGAGCTCTTTATTTCTCCGGATGTCGCAGCACGGCAAGCGGAGGAATTTCAGAGCACTTGGCAGTCGGAATTGGCACGCTATGTAATTCATGGGATCCTCCACCTAATGGGTTACGATGACGCCTCTTCGGAAGAGCGTCGCAGGATGAAACGCAGGGAAAATCAGTTGCTCAAGCGGGTGAGCACCGATTTCATGTTGGCGCACCTTGCGAAGTAATCAGCCCTCTGCTCGCTTGAAGAATCCGATCACCTCATGAAGCTGATGGAAAGGACCCGGGGAATCGTGATGCGGGCCCGCTTGTTGAGCGAGACCAGTCTGATCCTGGACTGGATCACGGAAGATCACGGGCGGCTATCCACGGTAGCCAAGGGCGCAAGGCGCGCCAAATCGCCTTTTCGCGGCAAGTTGGATCTCTACTATCTGGTCGACCTCGGTTTTAGACGGAGTCAGAAAACCTCCCTCCATCTGCTTCAGGAAGCTGTCCTATCACAACCGCGTCTGGCCTACCCTCGAACCGTCGCGCACTTGCAGCACGCTGCCTATACCGGCAGCTTGATTGAGAGGGCCACGGAACGAGAAGCTCCCATTCCCGCCATATTCGCGCTTTTCCACGACTTCCTGCGGCACCTGGTCGAGCAATCACCTCGACCGGTCCATGTGATAACGTTTGAATTGAAGCTGCTGCACGAGCTCGGCCAGCTTCCACTCGCAGAAGAGGCCGGGCTGCCTCCGGCAGCTCGAGACTGGGTCAAACAAGTTGTCCGGTCCGATTGGCCCAAGCTGACCCCTCTGCTCGACGATCCGCCCTCACTTCACCCCCTGGCTTCCTTTCTGGCGCATTACCTCAAGGAGCATTACGGCCCCTTGCCTGCTCAACGCCAAAAGACCTTGGCCTAAAAGGGCTCGCCAAGAGAATCCGAGCAATTATCGGGTTGCGATAATCGTTTTGGTGTCGTTTTGGTGTCGGCTTGCTGAAGCAAGCTAGTACCCAAGCTCCTTTTTTCGCTCCTCCGCCGTCGGCAACGGATCTTGCTTCGTTACGATCGCCTCGTAACCTTCGTCCTTGAGCCGGGTCGCCTCGTTTGCGTTAAACTCAATGGCGTCTTGCTCCTGCTCGGGGACGTCATCATCGGCGTAGATTGCCCCTACCGGGCATTGATCGACACACGCCATGCAATCGATGCAATCATCCGGATGGATCACCAATTGTTTGTCCAGCTCATAAAAACAATCCACCGGGCAAACCTCGACACAGTCTGTGTATTTGCACCCGACACAGTTACTTGTTACCACGTGCGGCATACTTCTCGTTTCTTTCTATCGATCCGATCCCCCATCAACGGCACTCCATCGTGCCGCCAAGGACATCACCTGACAATCATACTCACCATAACCTCCGGAGTAAAGGAACACCCCCTTTATCACCGCCATTTCGTTTTCCACGTAACGCAGACCGTCCGATCTGCTCCCCTATTATTCCCGAACCTGCTTGGATCGCCTTTGGTAGTAGCCATCCTTGACCGCAGTGTAAGGATCAAGGGCACTCTCTTTAATGGCCTCGTAATCCCCAATCCGAAGCGACGTCTGATTGATCCGATCAACCGAGCGAATTCCCAGCCTGACCAGGACAGGATCCAGATAAGTGATCGGATCCAAAAAGTAATCTCCGACCCGCCCGACGGTATGCCGTGTATGAGATGGCCCCAAAACCGGCAGGACCAGATAAGGGCCTCTGGGAATCCCCCAAGTCCCGAACGACTGGCCGGTATCCTCGGAGGGGGGATTCAATCCGAGCCGATCCTGGGCCGGCGTCATGAATCCGAGAACCCCGACGGTGGAATTGACCAAAAATTGGGCAGCCTCCTTGCCGGCTCGTTTCACCTTGGCCTGCAACAGATCGTTCACCGCCCGGCCAGGAAACGTGAGATTGTAAAAGAAATTGTCGAGCCCGTTCCTGACCGGTTTCGGGGCGAT
>JAHEOI010000099.1 GCA_018610125.1 Verrucomicrobiota bacterium | reverse complement strand
GCTTCTTTGTTATCGCTTGGAATGACTGATAGCCTATCCCGCATTGATTTAGTAGCATCCTTTATGCCAAAGGGGGGCGTGGCTTATCCGTCCGACGTGAAGTGTGGGTGGTACCCGAGAAATCGACCCATTTTAGGTATCTTTGCCACTCTTGCGCACCAACCCATTTGCTTTTTCATGCTAATGAGGTCAGTAGCTGTAAGGTTTGCCGACAGAACACCTAAGGGCTTTACAGTTTTCGGCGATCACTCGAAAGGCCGTTGGCTAAGCCGAAACAAGTGATGTTGAAAGAAGTGTCTATTCAGGCTTGAATGTTTTGAGATAGGGGAAGTGGAGAATAACCACGGATTACACGGATTGATGGGACGAGGCCTGCATGGCCGGTGAAAGCGCTTTGAGCGTGTGCCGGCCCTGTGAACTGGATTATCCCGGGAACAAGCGCTTGTTCTCGGATCGCGAGGTTTGTCTGAAGCGTTTGTTCTCGGGAGAATCCAGCTCACAGGGCTTTCACCGGCAATATCCGCGCATTCAGCGTAATCTGCGGTTAAGAGTCCTCTCGTTTGCCTTTTTGCGGCCATCAATGCGAGCTCCCGCGCGGCTACCCGTCCGTCGGCCTGTAACCCTGAATAGATACAACGGCCCCTCCTCCCGAGAGGCTCGTTCCTCCAGCCACGTCATACCGCTTCCGCCTGTTGACAGCTCATACAGGCTCCGAAGAGATGGTCCGTCTCGTCAATCGCCCAGATTGGCGGCGTTCCGTCCGTCGGCAGCACGTGCCTGCGCACAAACCGCTCAAAGTTCACCGACGGGCACGAGGTCAATCCGCACAAGAGATTGTCAGGCAAGGCCCCGGCTTGAAGCAAATCGAAATTCCCTTGCCCTTTTGCCATCCGTCCTTTTATGTTGGCGGCTAGATCAGCGGTCAGCAGGCTGACGAAAATGCCTCGTCCGATTGCCGGGTTTCCATCAACGATGGTTTCCATGAGCGGAATCGAGCTTATTTTCAACCGAGAAAGACCATCAGATCGACGTTTTGCTATGAGCTGGAAAACTTTGTCACGGATTCTCATTGGATTGGCCATCCCCTGCGTAGGCGTGGAGGGTCATCCGAATGATTCAGGCCACAAATCTCGGGAAATCGTATTCCCGGACATCGACGGTTATCATACCATGTCGACAGACCTGCATATCCACACCGCCTTTTCGGATGGCAGTGTCTGGCCTGACATCCGTGTGAAGGAGGGACTCAGAGATCAATTGGATGCCATCGCCATCACCGATCATTTGGAATATCAGCCGCATCAGGATGATATCCCGCACCCCGACCGGAATCGAGCCTATGAGGTTGCCGCTGCCGAGGTCGAGGAGGAGGAACTGATCGTGATCAACGGTTCCGAGATCACCCGATCGATGCCGCCGGGCCATGCGAATGCGGTCTTTTTGGACGATGCCAACCCACTGCTTAAGGACGACGTCAGGGAGGTCTTCCAAGAAGCCGAGTCCCAAGGGGCGTTCATTTTCTGGAACCATCCGAGCTGGTTGAATCAGGCCGACGACGGCATCCCTCCGTTTTCCGATATGCATCGCGACCTGATCGAGGACGGCTTGTTGCATGGGATTGAAGTCGTCAACTCAAAGAGATACTCCAAGAAAGCGCTGCGCATCGCCCTCGACCACGACTTGACGATTATGGGCACCTCCGATGTGCATGGGCTGATCGACTGGGATTACGACGTGCATGAGGGTGGGCACCGCCCGGTCACCCTTGTCTTTGCCAAAGATCATTCCAAGGAAGCGCTCAAAAAGGCACTTTTCGACGGCCGCACCGTCGTGTGGAAGGATGACTTACTGGTCGGCCGAAAAGAATATCTGGTGCCGCTGATTGAGGAATCGCTCCAGGTGACAGGCGCTTCCTATATCGAGGATAGCTCTGTGCTGGAATTCGAAATTCAAAATACAACGGGCCATAGGTTTATTCTCCAGAATGCAAGCGAGTATTCCCTCCATCATCATGCCGCCGTTCTGACGCTCGAGCCTTACAGCAAAATCACTTTGTCGCTAAAAACCCTCGATCGCTTGGACCGCGTCCAAATGCCGTTCACGGTTGCCAACGCGGTCATCGCCCCCGAAACCCACGCTCGGATCACCCTGGAAAGCTCGATCGACTAAGGGGCTATAAAGACATAAAGATGTTCGCTGGGCTTCGCCCAGTTAGGATAAGCAGGTCACCAACATCGGCACGTCCGGTTCCATCACCGATATTGAAGACATTGAGCAGTATATTCAATTTTGGCGGTATCCGACGAAGCCCTCGGCCGGCACAGCTGGATCCAAGGAACGGCCGTTTATGGGAATGGGAATGGGTATCGCCCGAACGTGTGACTCCGATCGAAGCATGATCCATGTCGGGTCGAACCGTCGCGAATAAAGAACATAGCTGCAATTATTCGGATTTTCTGGCCGAAGTCACAGAGGACATTCACCAACCGGGCGAGCATCCTCGGCCGCCTTTTCCTTGTCTCCCCTTCCTTCAGCGCGTTATTCTCGGGGGAACATGAAAAGGCAAATTACTAGCACTGTCGCTCTCCTGGCAGCGGGTCTTTGTGTAACGCAGCAGTCCGCCTTTTCGCAGTCCGATCAGGGCGAACAGCCGAACATCGTCTTCATCCTAACCGACGACATGGGCTGGAACGAACCGGCCATCAACGGGGGAAAAGAAGAGTTAACGCCCAACATTGACCGACTAGCGGACCAGGGTGTTCAGTTGACGCAATTCTATACCAACGCTGCCTGTGCGCCCACACGCGCTGCATTCATGACGGGTCGCTACGCCTTTCGCACGGGCATGGACTGGCGATCGGAGGATTTTGGAAAACCAAGCTTCCTTGAGGCAATGGAGCTGGAACTTCCGATCAACGACCGGGGCATGCCCACTCGCCGTATTTATGCGCTTGACAGTGACGAACGAACGGTGGCGGAAGCGCTGAGCAAAGCGGGCTACTTTACCTCGATCGTCGGAAAATGGCACCTCGGCGAATGGTTTGACCGGCACCTGCCCATGGCGCAGGGGTTCGATCACCAGTACGGGCACTATGCGTGGGGCGTGGATTACTACGATAAGATGATCCCGCATAACGCACCTATTCGTTTTGCCATGTACGACTGGCACCGGAATCAGAAACCTCTTCGCCAAGAGGGCTATGCTACCGACCTCATCGCGGATGAAGCAGAACGGGTCATCTCGGAACAATCAGAAGAACAACCATTTTTCCTATACGTCCCGTTCAACGCAGTGCACGGACCGATTAAGCGCGTGCCCAGGTACAATGACCAATACACACCGCGGGAAGCGGCACTCAAGATCCTGGATGACGGCATTGGCCGGATCCTAGATGCCCTCGAGGAGAACGGGTTTTCGGACGACACGCTCGTCTTCTTTACCAACGATAACGGAGGCGTTACCGCCGATCTCAACGCCCCGTATCGCGGGAAGAAGAACACCAATTACGAAGGGGGTGTACGCGTGCCCGCCATTGCGAAATGGCCCGGACACATTGAACCGGATACGAAAAACAACGAAATGATGTTCATATCCGACCTGTATGCGACATTTATTTCCGTCGCCGGAGGGGACCTTGAACAGGGCAAACCGCTGGACAGCCATGACATGAGCGGCATGCTCATGGACGGGACAGACAGCCCGCGGAATGAAATCATCTTTGAGGTCAAGGAGAGCGTCCGCACACCGGCCATTCGCAAAGGGGACTACAAGCTGGTCGGAGATGAGCTCTACAACATCGCGGAAGATCCGTACGAAAAGAACAATATTGCTTCGGATCGTCCCCGGGTGGTGAAGGAGCTGAAATCCCGACTGGAGGAAGCGGGAGAAAAACGGTATTACCCCGAGGAGGATCCGACACTTATGGATCCACCCCTGCCGTTCGTGTATGGCCAGAAGGAAAACCAGAATCCACCGGATTGGTTGATAAAGGCTGTGAAAAAGAAACGCCTGGAACAGGCCGAAAACTGGACCGAGGAAGAAACTCCCTGGCCACAGGCACCATCAAAATAGTTCAAGCCTTTTGGCGCCATACAAGCGAAAGGAATCAATATGAATCGTCGCGAATTTTTAAAGGGGACGTTGGCCACAACGGCCGGTGTTGCCTGCTTTGCCCATGCCGCATCAACGGAGGGATCGGCTTCGCGGGACGGATCGGGCTCCGGGTGGATCATCGACACCAATGTCGAGCTCTTTGGCTGGCCGCATCGCGAGCTCAAGTATGGGGCAACGCAAGCTTTGGTCGAAAAGTTGCAGACGCACTCGGTTCGGCAGGCTTGGGCCGGCAGTTACGAAGCCTTGTTCCACAAGAATATCGATGGTGTCAATCGTCGACTGGCCGAGGAGTGTCAGCGCAACGGGAGAGGGATGTTGGCTCCTTTGGGTACCGTTAACCCGGTATGGCCGGATTGGGAAGAAGATCTGCGGCGCTGTGATGAAGACTACGGGATGCACGGCATCAAGCTTTATCCAAGCTATCAGAACTACACCCTTGATCATCCCAATTTTGAGAAGCTGCTCCGACAAGCGACCGATCGCGGTATGCTGGTGCAGGTCGCAGTGGCCATGGAGGACGAGCGCGTTCATCATCCACGGACCGTTCTCTCGGCGGTCGATACTCAGCCATTGCGAGATACCCTGAATCGCGTTCCGGATGCCCGGGTGATGCTGGTCAACCCGTTTCGTCACGTGCGGGGGAACGAGCTTCGAGCCCTCGTACGGGAGACGAATGTGCTGTTTGAGATATCGAATTTGGACGGGACTGGTGGGTTGGAGCGGATCTTAAGCGGAAGCCATTGGTATCTGCCGGTGACGATGCCATTGGAGCGCCTGGTTTTCGGCTCCCATGCCCCGCTTTTCCCGTTGGAGAACGCGCTTTTCAAATTTATGGAATCCGAGCTGTCTAAGGTTCAATGCGAAGCGATTTGGAAAGAGAACGCGGGGCGTTTCCTTGCGACTGCGTCAATGAAGTCCGATAATCGTCGCCAAAACAGAAGTCAGCCATGAGCGAATTTGACCCGACCAGAGTAGGATTGCCATCGCATCAAGACCTCATCAACTTGCGGATTTGGGATCTGCACTTTCACGGATTTGATGTGATGGAGGCAGTGCTCCCTTATATTCGGCGAATGGGTATCGAACGGCTTTTCTGTCTCGATATTGGAGGCTGGGGAGACGATCCCGAGACCCGCCGTCAGGAAACGCTGCAACGAAAAAAGCTCGAGCGATGGCGCGACCTGGTATTCGGGATCATCAGGATCGATCCAACGCGTCCCAAAGCGAGCCTTGAGAAGATGGAACGCTGGATTGCCGACGGCCCGGCAGTGGGTATCAAATATCAGGGTGGCTACCGGGAAGATATCAGTTGTGCCCACCCCAACAATGATCCGATCATCGAGCGCGCCAATGAGCTGAACGCCGTCATCTACATTCATACCTGGCTGAAAGTCGGGGGCGATCCCCGCCACGTGGGTGGGGGCAACAATCGGGGTGAATCAACGCCAATGGATGTCGCCAAGCTGGCGGAGCGTTTCCCCGATACCCCATTGATTTGCGGTCATGCCGGAGGGGACTGGGAACTAGGGGTACGGGCGGTGCGACCACGGACGAATGTGTTTTTGGAGTTTGCCGGGAGCGATCCGTTTTCCGGGTCGGTCGACTTCGCCGTGAAAGAGCTCGGTGCCGAGCGTGTCGTTTGGGGTGGGCATATCGAATCGCGCTCCTATTCCAACGAGCTTTCCAAAGTGTTTGACGCAGACCTGATGTTCAAGCAGCGAAAGCAGATACTCGGCGGCAACCTCCGGGCGATCGCTCATCCAATCCTCAAGACAAAAGGCTACCGTATCGAGCTATAACATCAAAAGGGAGAGCCAAAACAAGTTTAGGCACAATCGTTCAACTGTATCTATTCAGCCTTGAATCTTTTCAGATAAGAAAGGTTGAAGGTTTCTCCAGGGTCTGTCGAATCCAGCCTTGGAGTTTGTCGCCTTGATATCGGGCCAGCACCACAAGATCATCTGCGTAACGCACCAGCCGGGCGTTTGCCCAGTGGGCGGGTCCGTCCTTCCTGTGAAAGAAGTAATCGGGTAGCGGTTCATAATCCCACCTTCCCTCCGCCGCTGCCTTCCTCCAAGGCGTGGCCTGAAAGAGGAAGTCCAGTTCGTGATGTCGCCTCTCGTATGACAAGATAAAAGCGTTCTCTCACTCTGTCCATGCGGGTTGATCGTCGTTACCAGCATGCCGAATTGGAAGATTTCAAACGACGAGCTGACAATCTTGGTCCAGCGATAACCACAAGGGTGTCGCCATCAGCCATTGAGACGTTAAGCGGGCTGAATGGATAGCAGGGGCCCTCGGATATGTTACGACCGGTTTGTCGTGTGTCCCCGTAACCCAACCCAACCACGGCCCATGGTCGCTCTCTTGTTGACCTCGCCGGAACCCGTTTGATCCAATGGTACAGATGGAAACCGAAGGCGAGAGTTCGGGCGGAACGTGGCAGCACACCCCCCTTTCTTTGACCCTGGGTCAAGCAATTTGGCTTCTCGTCAAAGTGGTTCTTTTGACCGTGGCCTTGGCTTTGGCAACCGGATTGGTTCTAAGTCCCCAGATCGTCGAGCATGCGGCGGGACAAGGCATCATCCAGGCCCTTGCCATAGCGATCATCCTGGTTTGGACGTTGGACCGCAAAGGCACCAGCTTCCGAGAAATCGTTCCCTTGTCACCTGTCAGCCCTCGGATTCTTCTAGCTCTTGCACCGACCTTTATCGGCATACAAATCGTCACTTCCGAGATCGACAACCTGATCAGAATCCTTTTTCCATTTCTGCAGGGATTGAGTCCACCCCCTATCGCCGGTGACAGTCCTTGGGGAACCTTCCTTCTCGGCGTGATCATTGCTCCAGTGACAGAGGAGCCCCTCTTCCGCGGATATATCCTAAGAGGCTTCCTGCAGCATTACCCCGAGCGGAAGGCAATTCTCTATTCGGCGGTGTTGTTTGGCGCCATGCACATACACCCTGCCGCTTTCATTTCGCTCTCCTTGTGGGGATGCGTTGTCGCCTGGATCTTTCTCCGAACTGGCTCGTTGATACCCTGTTTATTTGTACATGCGTTAACCAACTTCCTGGTCTGGACCGTCGTCCACGTTATTCCCTTAGACCTGCCCGGCGTCACGCCCAACCCGGGTGAGAACGCGGATTTCCAGCCCCTTTGGCTCGACTTCGTCGGGGGCAGTCTGGCCGTAATTGGTCTATGGATGCTGACCAACCTGCTTCCAGGCCCTGCAGAGCGTTCAGGATCGAATCATCCGATGTAACGCCCCCGGTCTACAGCTCAAACCCTTATCTAGTTGCCGTTCGCGCGCCACCGCTCGACCATAAAATCCACGAGACTCAGGGCCCAATCCCGTTTGGCATAGACGGCCCAACCCGTTATGAGGCCACCCAAATGTATGACGGGAACCACTGGCAGTAGACCCCCACGATTGGCGAATATTGAAGCAAATTCTCCGATCAAATAGAAGATAAAAAGCAGCCTTACCGTCCAGCTATGGCCTGGAGTAAATACAACGAATTCTCTACCCTTGCCTATCGACTAGCAGGTATTTTGGATCGCGGACACAAGAACCAATTCGCGCGGGTGGTGGAAGATTGGACAGCCAGGCTCTTTTCAGAGCTTCCTCTCGAGTGCGGTCGATGGCTCTTCTCACACGCCCAGAGTTCACTCACTGAGGCGCAACAAAAGCAGATTGCGGGCCAGCTCAATCAAACGGTCCAGAAGGACCCCATTTCGGAAAACGAAGGAACCCGGTATCAAACGTTTATTGAAGCATTCGAAGATCCGGACCTCATCGATCTGCGATCCGCTCGGCCAGACAATTGCGGGCGATATTGAAGCTCGAGGGGTTTACCCCGTAATACCGCGCGGTTCTGAGGAACCGCTATCCGTGACGACAAGCGGGCTGCCCGGGAACCGGCTCCTTCCTGGTTGTCTCCACGGCCTTATTTCACGAGGCAAGGGCGCAAGTTCCCTTTTCTTCTCCATACGCGGGTCAACGATTCCCTCCCTGATAGGGACATCGTCCTCGATGTCCCACTTCTCCTTCCCTCATCATTTGCTTCGCGCCCTGGCATACTTCGCAGGGCCCAAGCGTTCCTACTTCAGTGTTGTCAAGTAAGCCACTACGTCGCGGAGCTGACGCTTGGACAAGATCCCTCGCATTGGGGGCATCGGCGAGGCTTCAACCTCTTCACGCCCGGCAACTTCCGACTTCGCAATTTTCTGTTTTTGACCCGTAGGGGTCTGCAAGACAACGTGCTCCTGAGTTTCGCGCGCCAAGGTACCGGATACGCTCTGCCCGCTTTCAAGTTGGAGCACGACGGTATTGTAGCCCTCCGCAATCTTGGCGTTTGGGCGGACGAGGGATTCTAAAAGATACCGACGGTCCCGTCGTGAAGCGATATGGGTCAAATTCGGGGCCACATTACCGCCCCGCCCCGCGATCTCATGGCAGCGTAAGCATTGGGCGCTTTGTGACCGATGAACAATCCGGCGTCCCTCCGCGGGATCACCTCCATCCAAGGCGACCTCCCACATGCCTAACCGATCGCCCCCCTTTGCCCTCGCTCGGTAGCGCTTCAGTCGCTCTTGAAGGACGTCGTTTTCACTCCCTTTGACCGCCTGCAAGAGATCAAGCTCCAGTGCCGGCTTAAGCTCACCTGCCATGAGCTTATCCATCCACTGTTTCAATACCTTGTCGGCTTCGGGTCTGCCGATTCGACCCAGCGCCCGCAACGCATTCTGCTTCTCCGCGGTCGTTCCGCTCTTTAAGGTCTTTTTAAGGGCGTCAACGGCGGCCTGTCCTGTCGGGGCGATCGAGGCAATCATCTGCTGGGCTTGTTGTCTGACCTTTTCATTTGGGTCTTCAAGCGCCTGACGGACAACCGAGCGCAACACTTCGTCAGACTCGATCGCACCGAGGGCCTCCAATGCCCGAGCACGCAACTTACCTCCAGCCTTTTGGCTACGAACAACCTGTTTCAGTTTCGGAGCGGCTTCTTGGAGCTTGAGCTTTCGCACGGCATTGACCGTAGCCAACCTCAGTGAATTCGAGCCAGCACCCCAAAGATCGTCAATGACGCCGGCCAGAGCTGTTTGAGCAGGTTGGGCCGCACGCACACCCAAGTCCCGATAGCGCCCTTCCACTCGGTCGAGGAGG
>JAHEOI010000098.1 GCA_018610125.1 Verrucomicrobiota bacterium | reverse complement strand
GACTAATCGGAATCGCATTGGTGAGCAGCTCGGCTCCCACCCCGCCGGCGCGCGTGAGATGGCGCAAATCGCCGGCCAATCCGTCACTCAGATCGATCATGGCGTGAATCCCGAAATGCTCCGTCAGCCACTCCCCCTCTTCCAGCCTTGGTTTAAACTCAAGGTGCTTCCCCTCAATGGAACCTCCGAGCTCGCCCGAGACAAAGATCGCGTCACCGGGCTGAGCTCCGGAACGAAGCACGCATTTCCCTTGAGGCACCGACCCGACGAGCGCAACCGAGAGAATGAGGCGTTCGGGATTGCGAACCGTTTCGCCGCCGACAATGGCGACCTTGACCGATTCGGCAAGCCGGCGAAGGCCCGAGTATACGGATTCGATATACGCCGGATCGAAGGCTTGAGGAAGCCCCAGGGTTACGATTGCCGAGCCGGCACGCCCCCCCATAGCGGCAATGTCGCTCAGGGCACGCGCCAATGCCTTGTACCCAACCTTCTCGGGACTCGCGCTCGAATCAAAGTGCACTCCCTCCACGACGGCATCGGTCTTGAACAATTGATAATATCCAGGGATCCCAACATCCAGTACCGCACAGTCGTCACCGGCCCCGGTGATGACCTCCGCCGTCTTGGGAAGATCGCGACTGAGTTTTTGGATTAGCTCAATTTCGTCCATGGATATCCTCGTTTGCTTGAGAATCGGGCGCGCCGGAGGCGGCCTGCAGCGGAGTGCGGGCCCTACCGCAACAGCAAGGGCAGGGGGCGATCGTCTTCCCTGAAAGGGGCAGAGTCCTCTGTGCCCCCTTATTTTCTCTAGATTCGGTGTTCAACAAAATTTGATGTGCTTGAGTCAAGCATTGCCTTTGCCCGTTCCATTGTTTGCGGCCTCAAGGAATCTGTGGCAAGGCGTTAAAAAACCTTCTCCCTTTCCCTTCCGCGAAAGCGGAAAATTAGCGAGGCGTTCGGCAGCGACAATTCGATGTGGTTAAAATCATAACCCGTTAACAGGCCTTGCCGGGTCTGAGGCAAACGTCTCGCTAACCCTGCAACCGTAGCAATGAAAAGAAATTGGTCGCATTGAACAAAGCATGCGCCAAAATCGGCGCCAACAAGTTATCGGTGCGCTCATAAAGCCAGGCCCAAATGACCCCGAGTAATGTCAGTGGGATCAGCGTCATTAAATTCGCATGGATGAGGCCGAATACCAACGCCGTGCTCCATAGCGCCAGCCTGGGATAGCCTGCCTCTTTGACAGCGGGATAGAGGATACCTCGAAAAATGAGCTCCTCGGAGATCGGTGCCAAAACCATTGCCACAATCCCGAAGACAATCTGCTGCGGCAGGCCGACGGTCGACTCGAGCGCTCTAACCGCACTCTGTTTCTCCGGCTCAAGTCCGATCGACTGCATGCCGTGGGCGATCCAGTCGCTCACCACCCGAACGCAAGGAATCACCAGGATCGTCAGCACCAAGGCCCAAGCAATGGCCGAGATAATCCCCTCGCGCTTAATGCCGAAACCTTGACGCCACCCAACACCATGAAACCGAACGAACCAATGGGCCAGCCCGAGACTGGCCCCATGCAAAGAAAAGGTGGCAATAAGCATCGAAAAGAAGTCGCGCGACCCCAACCGATGCACCGCCTCCCACTGCCATAATAAATGCCCGACGACTCCTCCCGCGGCGACACAGATGATCAGCCTAAAGAAGAATTGGGCAACGCCCTCCCCGCTCCATGATTTTTCCGATAACATCCCAGTGAAATGCTGCCTAAAGCCGACAAGAACGAAAGCCTTGCAGTAATTTGGTGCGGGCACGCCAATGACTGCGGATATCGGTCCGCGCTTCGTTGCCGTTCCAATGCGCGGAACGATCCGAAACCGCCTTAAAAAGATCGATGCAAGCGCTAACTCTCATCATACGCACTATGGCATAAATGCAAAACTTCGCATCACCGCTGTTATCAAGCGTTCAAGAAGTTCTTGCATCACTTTTGAGCCGGAAGGCTGTAGTCGCACACTTTAGTTGCGCTTCCTCATGCAGGAACTTCTTGAACGCTTGATACAGACCCTCGCTCTTGCCGCCCCTCCTTGATAAAAGTCGAAGCGGCTGCCAGCCGCTGAATTCCCCCTCTTTATTGTGCATCGCCTTTTTTTCATCTTGAGCTTACGATACAACCAAGCTGTCTGCGAGTCGCCCTTTGACCCTCCCCTGCTCTCGACCGTATGGTGGGTGCGTGTGCATGCACGATTGATCCGCTCAGTCTGTCGCCTCAACCGTGAACGAGTGGGAATGAGAATAACCGGGAACAGCATCGCTTATGACCGATACATCCGCCGAAGAAGCGCGACCCAAGAATCGATTGGCTCGCGAGAAATCCCCTTACCTTTTGCAGCACCAAGCGAACCCGGTCGATTGGTTCTCTTGGGGGGAGGAAGCATTTGAAAAGGCCCGCCGCGAGGATAAGCCAATCTTTCTAAGCATCGGCTATTCGACCTGCCACTGGTGCCATGTTATGGAGCGGGAAACCTTCGAGAATGAGGAGGTGGCCCGTTTTCTGAACGAGCATTTCGTCAGCATCAAGGTCGATCGCGAAGAACGCCCGGACGTCGACAAGATTTACATGACGTTTGCCCAAGCCACAACCGGGCAAGGGGGATGGCCGTTGAATCTCTTTCTAGCGCCGGACTTAAAGCCATTCTTTGCCGGGACTTATTTCCCGCCGGACAACCGCTACGGACGCCCGGGATTCTTGCAGGTCCTGGAAAAGGTCTATGAGACTTGGAAGACCCGACGTGACCACTTGACCAGTTATGCCGCAGACGTCCACGAGAAACTGCGGCAGCATATGGAGGAACAAGCCCCCAAGGGCGAGCCGGTTTTAAATCACGCCGTTTTGGAAAATGCGGCCACCCAGTTGAAGGGAGAGTATGATCCGCAGCATGGCGGCTTCGGCAGCGCCCCCAAATTTCCTCGACCGGTGCATCCCGGATTTCTGCTTCAATACGGTTCCCGCTACAATGTTCAAGAGCTGGTCGACATGGTCCTCCATACCTGCGACACGATGGCAGCGGGCGGGATCCATGACCATATCGGCGGCGGCTTTCATCGCTATTCCGTCGATGAAAAATGGCTTATCCCGCACTTTGAAAAGATGCTGTACGACAATGCGCAGCTCTTGACGCTCTACTTGGACGCCTACCGCGTATCGGGCCGATCGCGTTATTCCGCGATCGCCCATGATATTATCGGCTACGTGCTGCGGGACATGACCCATCCCGAAGGCGGCTTCTACTCCGCCGAGGATGCCGATAGCGAAGGCAAGGAAGGGAAATTTTACTGCTGGACCCGCGAGGAGCTCGCAGCGCTCCTGTCCTCGGAGGAATTCGAGATTGTCACCCGTTATTTCGGAGTCACGGAGCAAGGGAACTTTGTCGACCATAGCGATCCGAATCCCCTCCCCAATCAAAACGTCTTGAGCATTGTCGATCCCAACCTCTCGGAGTCGGAGCAAAAGCAATTGGCAACAGCCAAGCAAAAGATGTTCGAGGCCCGCGAGAAACGTGTGCGTCCCCATCGCGACGACAAGATCTTGGTTTCATGGAATGGATTGATGCTCTCGGGGTTGGCGAAGGCTGCAGTGGTCCTCGACACGCCGACTTATCGAGAGGCTGCCGAACAGAATTTGCGCTTCTTGAGGGAGAAATTATGGGACCCTGACCAAAAGATTCTGTTTCATCGATGGCGCGAGGGAGAATGCGACCATGCCCAGCTCTTAAACGGCTACGCCTTCCTTTTGGCCGGCGTTATCGATCTTTATGAAGCAACATTAAGCCCGGACCATCTGACGTTTGCCAAAGAGCTGGCGGACGCACTGCTTGGCAAGTTTTATGACTCCGATAAGGGAGGCTTCTGGCAAAGCGCGGACGCCGATGAGCTGATTCTCGGGGTCAAGGAGGACCACGATGGAGCGGAGCCCTCCGGGAGCTCGGTGGCCACATGGTCGCTGCTCAAGCTCTACCATTTGACCTACGAGGAACGCTACAAGGAAGCCGCAGAAAAAACGCTGCACTTTTTCCGAGATCATCTCCGAAGTCTTCCACAAGCGGTCCCTTCTCTCCTCTCCGCACTCGATTTCTGGCTCTCAGAGCCACAACGGATTGTCCTCGCGTCCGATGCGCATGATGGAGACCTGGAATCGTTGCTGCAGGCGGTTCATCAGGTTTACGAGCCGGTAAGAGTGGTTTTGGGGACCGCGGGGCCGGTCGAGGAGTTTGCGCAAAGCCTGGAGCCTAAAGAGAATCGGCCCACTGCCTTTGTCTGCTCCGGCACCGCCTGCCAACCGCCGGTCCATGAGCCCGATCAACTTCGAAACTATCTTGCGGGCACGTGAGCTTCAGCACCCCGCAGGCATCGGTGGCGGGATCATATGTCCGGGTCGGCAGGGGACTGCCGACCCTACCCACCGCTTTCGCGGTAGGGACGGCACTCCGCTGCCGTCTGCTCCTGGACGTCGGGAACGATCTCCGGACATGGTCCCCGACGTCCCAATCCTTGGACACTAAATGTAGTACATCGGGTTGCGTGTTTTGTTCTCTTCAAGGAGCTGTTGAAACGTGATTTCGTCAGCGGCCTTTTCCACAGCGCCTTGAATGCGCTTCCAGGCCGAAGTGAGCTCGGCCGGCGTATTGGCGTCATGCAAGGCGGGAGATTCAAAAATCTGACCATGCACACAGCGGAGGATATCTCCCAAAGAGATTTCATTGGGAGGGCGTGCCAACAGATACCCCCCCTCCTTTCCCCTTCGGCTAATGACAAGCTGCTGGGATTTCAATTCAATCAAGATCTGCACAAGATAGTTGGGGGGGATCACCTGCTCCGCGGCCAAATCCTCCACCCGCACCGCACTGGCGGACTCGTAGCGGTACGCCAATCCCAGAACCGCCCTCGCGGCATAATCGCTCTTAACCGAAAGTTTCACAAGCGCAACCTAGACAGCTCCATCTCGTCCCGCAACAAAATGTTCTCGGGGATCAGCTCCTTGATAGGGACGTTCTCCCAGAGGTCCCACTTCGCTCTTCTTCCCCATGACCCACAACAATGTCGGACCTCGGGGACGAGGTCCCTATCACGGTAAAAAACGAATGGAATCCCCTCAACGACTCGGCTTCTTCAGGGTCGTGAGGTAATCGACCAAATCGACAAGCTCGTTCACCGTCATTGTCCGTTGCAAGCCGGGGATCATAAGGGAGCGATCCATCGGCTCGCGCGCGGTGATCTTTGATTTCGCGATTGTCTGGTCGATTCCCCCTTGCATTCGAAGGATCAGTTCTTTTTTCGTCTCACTGACAATGTACCCGAGATACTCGGCTCCGCTTTTGGTTTTGACGCGATACCCTTGATACCCGTGCGTGATCGCGGCGCTCGGATCAAGAATCGAGAGGTAGAGATCCTCCTTGGCCAATTTACTGCCGATCTCAGAAAGGTCGGGCCCGAAATTGACCCCCATGGAGTTGACTTGATGGCAGGCGGTGCATGCCCGCCGGAAAACCTTTTTGCCGTTCCTTGGGTCGCCGTTTCGTTGCACGAGCTTGGCGATCGGCGGTAACGGATTATCACCGGCCGAGGATGGCAGATCAAAGTACTTCGGCACTTGCTGTCGAATGCGACCATCCTGGGAAGCTTGCAATACTTGCGCCGCCTGAAACTCAAGGGTTTCGGGCAATCGATCCTTTTTCGCGAGATTGAGGAGCCATTCCTCACCAAACCGGTTATGGCCGAACGCGCGAACGGCTTTCGAGCGCACCGCTTTAGGTCGGTCCTCATCGAGCATAACGCTCGTCACGAGCTTCATTGCCTGCTTGTTGCCGGTAAAGCCAAGGACATTAAGCGCTCGCCCGACCTGCTTTGGGCTCCCCTCATTGAGCGTCTTGCGGATCCTCTCCTTTTCTCCGAATTCAAGCAGGAGCTTCACCGCCCGCACACCGCGTGTATCGCTCGGATTGTTTAATGCGGTCTCCCATAGCGCCCCGTTCATCTCCTGAATATCGAATCGCTCGATGATATCCAGGAACCGGTCTGTCCCTTGATTGTTCTTCAAGTAGCGCAGGACTGTCTTCTTCAATTGCGGTGAGGCAGTCAAATCGATGTTGTCCAACCGCAACAACGCCCGGATAACGGTCTCATCTTTGCGTTCCCGCGACTGTCCCGATTCGGCCCCCACCGCCTCAGGAGAGAAAAATGCCGCCCCCAGCGCCATCGCAAGCGAGAGGCTGAATAATCCTGCGGACTTCGTTAAATGAAAGCGGTCCATGAAGTCTTTGTCGGGGATGGCGTCGGCCTATCCCACCAATTTGTGGGGCAGGCCGACGCGGCCTTTTCCCAAGTCATTATTGGCTGAGCTCTCCAATGAGTGTCTGCAGCGCCTTTTGTTTTTCGGGACCCGTCTGGAAATCCATCGCTCGGAAGTAGCGCTCTTCTTCGGCCTTCGTCGTTTCGGAATCTTTAATCAGCTTGGCCAAGTATCTCGGCGTCTTGTCGGCACGACTCCGCCACACAATATCGCGTCCCGCCTTACTCTTCCAGTCGTCTCCCACCTTGTTCAGCCATGCGCCAAAAAACTCATTCCATTGATCGCGTGCCCCGATTCCCAATGCCTCCAAATACCAGCGATCCTTTCCGTCATGTTGGACCGCGAGCTCCGCCCAGAGCTCGGGAGCCTTGGACGATTCGTTATGATGGAGGGCGATCGCACATTCGCGGCGGACTTGTGGGGAGGAATCGTGCACCAACTTCCGAACGACCGGGATCACATTGATATCAAGCTGCTTGGCCAATCGGATTCCGGTAATCCGGATATCTGAATTCCCATCGTTTGTCGCCTTCTTCACCCAAGTCTTGCCGCGTCCGGGGATCTTGCCCAACAACCAAAGGGCACGCGCGCGATATCTCGGGTCATCGGATTGCCACACTTGCTTCAATGCGGGGGCTGCCTCCTTACCCATGTTGTGCAGCGCCGTCCATGCCATGTATCGGACGGTGTAATTTGGGTTTCTCAAGGCCTCGGCGGCCGATTCGGCCGTCGAGAAGTCGAATTCCGGAACGTGATAGCTTTTGTTGCCCTTCGGGGCTACTCGGAACAACCGCCCGGTATCGAGGCTTCCGGCATTATGGCCGCCCACGCCCGGATCATACCAGTCCGCCACGATCAAGGAGCCATCCGGCGCCACCGCAACATCGGAAGGCCGAAACCATGGATCGACCTCACTGTGAAGGATATTGACTATTTTCGGCACCTCGTAGCCGGCACCGTCTTTCTTGACAGGATAGGCCCGAGCGACGTTGGGTCCGGCGTCGGTATGGAGCATCTCGTTTTGAAAGACCTTGGGGAGCAGATCGCCTTCGTAAATAGTAATTCCGGTCGGTGAGCCGGCACCGGTTTGAAGGAGATTCGGGACGACACCCGGATCGTGCTGATGCCAATGCCGAGTGGGTATATCCTCGGCCATATTGGCACGCTCCTTGCGCCATCCGGCTCCGGTCATCTCATCGCGATAACCGTAATTCCCGTACTGCATGACGTAGTTAATCCGAACACCGCGGTTTCCATCGTCATCGTTGTCGGATTGCCACATTGTGCCGAACGAATCGACGGTGACCATCCAGTTATTACGAAAGTTCCAGCCGAGCGTCTCGAATTCGCTCAGATCCGGGTTACAACGAAAGACCATTCCCTCGCGGTAAGGCTTGCCATTGTCACGCACCTCGTTGCCTTCTTTATCCACGATGATGTTGCCGTCGGCATCCTTAATTTGGTGGCCCGCATTCCCCATATTGAAGTAAAACTTCCCGTCCGGACCAAAAACGAAGGCATGGATGCTATGATCGTGCTGGGCTCCGGAAATTCCGGTAAAGAGCAGCTTTCGGTCATCCGGCTTGAGGTCGCCGTCCCGGTCGATGAATTTGGTCACGTGCGGGCCCGGCTGCGAAGTCGCCGTAGAGACAATCACTTCAATCTTGTCGCTGTTCGGATCCGGCAGCACGCAGATACCATGCGGCGAATTGATATCCGTGCCTTGGTAAAAGACAGTCTTTTCTTCCAAGCGGCCATCCTTGTCAACGTCCTCGAAAACGAGGATACGATCGCCTTCCGGACGCTCCTTTCGGTGTCCCCGATAGTTGATGATCTCGCAGACCCAAACACGCCCTTTGTGGTCGATATCGATGTTCGAGGGGCTATGGAGCTTCGGCTCGGCCGCCATCAGCTCGGCTTGCAGGTCCTCGTGGACCTGCAGTTGCTCCACGGCATCGTCGGGGTCGTGCTCGGCGTTGCTGGAAGGATTGGCGCCCCTTTGGGCCGCGGTGATCAGCGATTTCGGCGGCTTGGCGGTAAATACCCGGAAGGCGACGCTTGTCGCGTTCCCATTGGCCTGATCGGTTCCGCCGTTATCCAGCCCGGCACGGGCCTTAAAGTGCGTGAATTCGTGGCCCTCCGGAAGAGAATAGGAGATGACGGAATAGGCATGCGTGCCGATCCCATAGGGGACCGACTCCCCTGCGATTCGCAGCGGTCCACCGTCGGCATTTTCGTCGACATTGACCTGGCCCCAGCCGGATTCGGCATCTTCCCATTCCAGCTCGGTAAGCCTTTTTTCTCCGTCGGGTCCGACAAGCCGAGGCTTTGCCCAATCGGCCCAGTCACAAGCAATGCCATCGCCGCCGTCGGTCACCACGAGATGGAGCTGCTCGGCCCCCTCGATATCGACTTTCACGTCGACGGCGTTGCCCGGCGTGTCGGTCGTCACAACATCGCTCGCGAACTTCGGCTGCTCCTCGGAATCCTCGGATTTGGCCTGCTCCTCCTCAGAGTCTTCTTCATGAGTCACGTCGCCATCTTGGCCATTCCATCGCTTAAGCTTTCGCCGAATTTTCTTGGGATCGAAATCATCCGGCGCCTCATAATCCTGGTTGGCCTGAAGCTCTTTCACTGTCGGCGTTTCCGAGGCAATCCCTTCGGAGGGCACTTTGACCTTGCTCGTCCAAGCGATTGCATTAAGAACGAGCTTACGGAACTGGTCGTGCCCCCAATTCCAATGAAAGTGACCGCCGGTAAACCCAAAGCCGCGGCCCCCGTCCGGGCGTTCATACGCCCAGGCCACATGCTGCGGCTTCTCCTTTTTCAAGACCGCCTTTCGGACGTGCGGATTATTGCTATGCGCCCCGTCCGGTCGGTCGAGGCTGCTCTCGGGGGGCAGATCGCTCAGGATGGGAGTCACCCCCTCCATGTCCTCTCGAAAGCGCATATGGTAGTACCACTCGTCATAAATCTCGAATGGCTCCACCCCGCGAGTGATCGCGTGCTCGGGAAATTCATCGAATTCCCCTGTCCAATGGGGATTCACAGACCAATGGGTCTCGAAATAACCTCCGATCCAGTCTAAAAAGCGGTTCCCGGGCTTGCCCTTCGGGACCTCGACGCCGTAATGCAAGCAGGCAATGCCGACCCCTTGCTCCGCCAAGGCATCGACCTGGTCAAGGTGATCGTTGACCATATGGCCGCCTCCGCCATCGCAAAACATGACGATCGAGTCGGCACCTTCGAAGGCATTCGGATCGTCAGGCCACCCACCGGTATAGACCTGGGTTTCGATATTCGAAACGTTCTCTTCAAGCTTATCGGCCAAGAGCATCGATCCCGCCTTATGCTCGTGAGCGCCATAACCGTGGCTTCCGCGCCCCGCGACAAAAACAACCTTCTTTTTCTCCGAGGCAGAAAGGTCATCGGGCAAGCGCTTGATGCGAATGTTGCGAAATTGGACCTTCATTGGCGGACCGGCGTGGAGCTGGAGCGCCAGCAGCCCCGAATCCCGCCGCTTGGCCTCGTCCTTGTCAATGACTTTGGACATGACGTGCCCATTAATCTTATGGGTGAAGCGGTATCCCTTGGCGATAATGTGGTACTGATTCCATCCATCCTGGTCGATGTGAGATTGCAGTTTCTCAGAATCCCCGACCGACCCCACGACTTTCGGCTTGTGGTTATCACCGATGATCGTCTTTTGTCCGCGCTTGGCCAGGATGCCACGGAACTTCTCGCCGTAATTCGCCCCGGACCAGGTATCGCCACCTTCCAAGTCCGCCTGGTAGCCGCCGACCACCCAGTCATCCGAAGTTTCAAAGCTCCGATACTGAACGCCGCTATTCCCATTCCGAATGCGATACTCCAGCTTGAGCTCGAAATTCCGGGTCTTTCCTCCGCGCCAGATGATGAAGGTATTATGAGGTGCCGGATTCTCTTCGGTCGTCTCACCGGTGATGGCGTTGTCTTCGACACTCCAGAATTTCGGATTGCCATCCCATTCATCCAGCGTCTCACCGTCAAAAATTTGCTCGAATTCCTTCTCCGTCTCAGCCGAGCCCCTGCCGGGAAGTGCCAGCAGCAACAGGGCCAAGAACAACTGCAAGCCGTCAGTCAATCGCTTCGTCTTCATGGATATTAATCGCCTTTGGGATATTGTTTTACCTTACCGTATGTGCGAACCATATTCGTGGCACTCCTGCCCCGTGTCAACCACTCGCTGCACTGGCCCGGAGCCAGCGCCACTGTCATTCAGGTCGCATACAATTTGTGCGCCTCCCTTTTCTTGTGCGCCGCATCCATCATTCAAGGAATGGGTCGTCGGGGACGACGTCCCTATCAGGGGCGTGCGCTTCCGGAGCCTGATATAAAAGGCTGATTCTTCTTATACAGGTTGAGGCGTTTCTTGATCGCGCCAGCGATCTTGGAGCGATCATTCTCTTGTGCGAGCTTAAGTGCCTGGCGGGCGCGCTCGATGGCTTGCCCGAACTGACCGTTGGCAGCGTAGGCGGCCGCCAACGTGTCAACGACTTCAGGCATTGAGAAATCGGTCTCTTCCGCAGCCTTCTTGGCAAGTTTTAGGGCTTCCCGCGGCTTCCGGATTGAGCTCTTAGGCGTCGTCGCGAGCAGCCGGGCCAAAGCATTCAAGCCGGAGACGTTTTTCGGATCGCGCTGTAAGACTTCGCGGTACAACGAAACCGCCTTTTCCGATTGAGAACGGGCTCGATTAAGCCATGCCAACAGCAGACGCGCTTGAAGCGAGCTTTCATCAAAGCGCAACGCCGCCTGCAGCGCGGTGAGGGCATCTTTCAACTCCCCATGTTTTGCCAATCGCTCTCCAACCCGGACGTAGAGATCGCCCGCCTGAGCCGGATCCGGTAAAGCCGATCGGGAGGGCTCCGAGCCAACATGCCGTTGCAAGTAGTCGAAGGCATCCCCGGCTCTGTTGAGCTCGATGAATCGCGAGGGGATGGCGAGGAGATCTGGCGGCAGCGGATTGACGTACCACCGTCCGGAGAAAGGGACAGCAAAGTCACGATGATGGCCGGCGGATTGCCGCATCTGCCGCACATCCGCAATAAGCCTTTTGGCCGAAACAGGGCCCTTATAGATCGCCGTCAAGCGTCCCTCGGCATCGAGCAGAAAGCTGCATGGCACCGGCATCGGCTCTTGATGATTCAAAAGCACGCGCTGGACGACATCCAATTGCTCAACGAGATCGCGGGATGCCAGCCCCCCGCGCACCTGAAGCCGGTGTCGCTGAAAGAATTTCTCGACCTTGGAGATCCGTTTCTCGAGTGGCGCGTCCAATTCGTCGATATTGATCGGAAGTCGCTCAATCCCGGCGTCACGAATGGCGGAGGAGCGCTTTTCGAGCTTGGTGAGCTCCTTAATGCATGGCTTGCACCAGGTCGCCCAAAGGGTCACAAGCAGTGCCTGGCCCTCATCCGGCGAGACTGCCTTTCGTTTCTGCTCAAGATCGCGATAACGGACCGAGGGCATTGGCAATCGCGCATGTGGAATGATACGCGCCTTCTCTGTCGGGGCGGGTAAATCCGGCTCAGAGGCCGCCAACTGCACCCCGTTGTCTGGAGAGTGCCAACGCTCGGCCTTACCGGCCCCCTGAACCAACCGGTAACGATGACCCAAGCTAACGCCTTGGAACGCTTCTTTTTCGCCGCCCGGCCATCGCACCACAACCTTGCCAATGGGGCGGTTAGCCGGCAGACCAAAGTGGAGCCACTTGCTCGATTGGGAGAGGTACCCCTCCCCCGCTCTGACGGTGCGAATCCGCTTCCGATCATCCTCTCCCTCGACCTGGATTGCGACACGGGCTCCGATGGCATCGCGATTGCAGTCGCCCCCTTTCAAGCGAAACTGGACAAAGTGGTGATTTTGAGGGGCCAGGTCGTTTCGGAGGAAACGGAGACGGGGAGCTGTCCGATTGCTTTGCCAAACATCCAAATCCCCGTCATGATCCCAGTCGGTCACACCGACAGCCCGTGAATCGCCAAGGTGATTGAGGCCGAAGCCCGCGGAGACATCCGCAAAGCTCGCTCCGCCCATATTCAGAAAAGCGCAGTTGCGCTCGTTGCCGCTCCATGACTCCCCTCGTTTGAGCAGGTGGCCGATCGCCTCCCAGGCCTCCAAGTACTCTTGTGCCGTGTATTGCTCACCCGGACCCTGCGGGACTTTCGAAGGTGATTGCGACGTCACGCGCCGCCAAAAGAAGCTTCACAAGTCCGCTGAGGCGACTCGACTTGTGACAAAGCCATTCCCGACAACCAGATCGTCCCAGCCATCATTATTGAGGTCGGCAAAGAGGGAGCTCCAGGCCCAACGCCCGCGATTGACGCCGGCCTTGATGCTGACATCTTGAAATGTCCCGTCACCGGAATTCTTGAATAGCGTGTTCCCCCGGGCATGGCGCTGGTAGTACGCCCGGGAGCTCTTGCGGTCCTGTCGGTAATTGCGTTGGTACGCGATCCGATTACCGGCAGAGGAAAACATATTACCAACGTAAAGGTCCAGATGGCCATCGAGGTTGTAATCCCCCCAGCTCACCGACATGCCGGCGGCGATATCTTCCACCCCCGCTTTTGCCGCCACATCCCTGAATTGACCTTGGTCATTGTGATAAAGATTGTTCCGTCCAAAGTCATTGGCCACGTACAGATCCTGGTCGCCATCGTTATCGTAATCCCCCCATGCAGCGGCGTAGCTGAAGCGAGAGTTGTTGTCATCG
Source organism: Verrucomicrobiota bacterium (assembly GCA_018610125.1). Classification (GTDB taxonomy): domain Bacteria; phylum Verrucomicrobiota; class Verrucomicrobiia; order Limisphaerales; family JAHEOI01; genus JAHEOI01. Next base: position 11,820 of record JAHEOI010000098.1, on the reverse strand, counting down.
AGGCCGGCAGATTCGGTTGCCTCTTCGAAATTCCAACCCCCGTTATTCTTCAACAGGATATTGGAAGCACCATTGTTGGCGTCATGATATGGCATTGGGCGACCGAGACCGACCGTGTCCTGAATTCGCGAATAATAGCCGCAGGCGTATAGGTCAAGGTCGCTGTCATGATCATAATCCGCAGCCGTGATCGACCGAAACACCGACTGCGTCTGATGAATCCCTCGTTTCTCAAAGCGGGCATTGCCGCTGTTGGCAAGAAAAACGATGTAACGGCCCGAGGCCATGACCAGGTCCTGGTCACCATCATTGTCCAAGTCAACAAAGAGGGCGCTATGGACCGGCTCAAGGAAATCGATACCGGCTTGCGCCGAGATATCGCGCAGGGTGCCGTCTTCCTGATGAAGGTAGAGTCGATTTGGCAACCCACCGGTCTCGGCCATGAAGACATCGTCCATGCCGTCCCCGTTCACGTCCCCCAGCGCCAAGCCGTGCGATCCGACGATGTCCAGACCGAAGCGCTTATCGACCCGCCGTCGCCAGTAGTCGACTCCATAGACCAATTGCTCGCGGTAAGACCGGTTGCCCGCTAATACCGCCTCCGTGCAATCGGCAAAAGGCGAATCACTCGACCCTTTAACGACGACTTCTTCAAAGTTGTCGATCTCGACCGAAGAAAGGACCGGATAAGATCCTCGGCCTTTGGGCTCCCACTGACAGTGCCAAATCGCATTTTGCTGGATGCGGCCCTTTTCGGTTTTAGCAGTCAGCTCAAACGTCGTTTTCGTCGTCGCCGATTTGGCACCGGCTTCAACCCCGATCATGTGAAAGTGGAGGTGGACATCCCGTACCGATTCCCACTCGGGAATCAACGCGGTGAGCGCCTTGGCAAACCCCGCAGCCCCTTTAAAGGAAGTCGGGGACCCGGACGGCGCCTGAGCGGGACGTCGGACTCGAGTGCTGCCATCATCAAAGACCTCACGTAAAGCGGAAGGGCGGAGAGCGGTCGTTTCAAAGCGATCGCTCAAGAGCTCTCTTACATCCTGCGCCCGAAGGTCTTGACCGGCATTCGCGACGATATCGCCGAGCTCCTTGAGCTGAGACTCGGCCCCTTGGCTGATCACTTCGGTCACCCATCCTCCTTTTCGCGGGTCCAGGTGAGTGAGCTCCGACTTGATTCCCCGATCGTAAAACCGCTTATTCGACAAATCCTCGATCGTAGCAACATCGGTCGCTTTGTTGGTCGCGTTAAGAGCCGCTTCGCCCACCGTTTCCGGCTGACTTGATGTTGGCTTCGGCTGCGATGGGTCACTCGAGGACTGACCCGCCTGGAAAACGGTCAAGAGCACGGTCAACAGTGCGGCGACGCCGCCACCAACCGCAAGTAACGCGACTACACCGATTTTTCCCCGACTCATACGAATAGGACGGCATCCTGGAAATTGGGTTACACGAATATCGGAAATTACCAACGCAGCTTAAGACGAGTCAATTTCAAAATAAAAGAGATTTACCCGCGAATGACTCGAATGGGGCGTTCCCCTTCCCTTTTGCGAATTTGGCGTCTTTTTGCGGCTAAATCGTTACAACAGCGTTGGCAGCGGCGACGCTCACCCATTTTGCTCGGCTCCGACAGGCACCCCACTCTTGAAGCCGCGTTGAGCCGCCATGTTCTCAAGCGCCTCCAACCAAAGCGGGTGGTCGTTCAGGCACGGTATAAGCCGGAACTGCTCGCCTCCGTTTTCATGAAAGATTTCTCGGCCTCGAATGCCAATCTCCTCAATGGTTTCAAGGCAATCGGCCACGAAAGCCGGGCACATGACCACAAGCCTCCGCACCCCTTGCTGTGCCAACCGGGCAATCGCCTCATCTGTGTAAGGCTTAAGCCAAGGATCACGCCCCAGGCGAGATTGAAATGCCGTTGAATACCGTGTTTCGGGGATCTCCATCTTCGTGGCGACGGCTTCCACGGTCTTGAAGCATTGAGCCCGATAGCAGGTCGCGTGGGCCGGACTTTCCCTCGAGCAACAATCCTTTTCGACAAGACAATGGCAACCGGTGGGATCGGTCTTTCTCAGGTGCCGTTCAGGCAAGCCATGGAAACTAAAGAGGAGATGATCAAATTCCTCCGGCATCTCTTGATTCGCACTCCCGACCAATGCGTTAATGTAATCCGGATCGGCATAATAAGGGGAGACAACCGAAAGCGAGATCCCCGGGGCCGATCGATCCCGGGCCGACTTCACTTTGGTCACGGCTGTTCCGTAGCTTGACATTGCATAATGAGGAAAGAGGGGCACCACCAGGATTTCGTCCACACCCTTATCGGCCAAGTTGGAGACCGCCTTTTCGGCAGAGGGATTCTGGTAGCGCATGGCAAGCTCCACCGGCAGCCCCAGTCGTTCCTGAAGGCTTTGTTGAACCGAAAATCCGTTCGAAATAAGGGGTGAGCCTGCGTCGGTCCAAATTTTCTCGTAAGCCTCGGCGGATTGTTTGGGTCGGAACGGCAGGATACAACCGTAAACAATGAAGCAGCGGATCGGAAATGGCGCGTCAATCACCCGCTTGTCCATGAGAAATTCGGCCAGGTACCGCCGCACATCCTTAACGCTTGTGGAATCCGGCGATCCCAAATTAATTAACAGCACACCACGATTGTTTTTCTGCTCTGATCTCATATTAGCTGTCACACCCCCTTTCCAATGGCAACGCTTCGCCCGAGGCGGATTTCAGAGACTCATCTATCCGATCGGCGATACCGAGCCCGGAAAGGATTGAGTCACTGAGTGAAATGCCATCCCGGTAATGCCCCGCGAAAAAAACACCCGGATTCGCATTCTCAATTTCGCTCATCTTCTCTCGAAAACGCCCATACCCGATGTCGTATTGCGGAATCGCTTTGGGAAACAGGGCATGGTGGACAAAACCAGGTTCACCCTGCAGCCCCAAGATCTTCGAGAGGTCTCGACACGTAAGCTCAACAAGCTCATCCCGACTCTTGAAGGCGGCCTCAGGCCAACGTCGGCCGCCGATATAGCTCGTCAGGGCCACATATCCCTCCGGAGCTCGCCCCGGAAACAATGAGGAGGAAAAGATCGTGCCAAGTATGCCGAATCGTTCCCTTTCAGGGATAAGCATCCCAAAGCCATCAAGCGGATGTCGGACCTGCTCCCGTTTGAAGCCAAGCACCACGCTCGATACCGGCGCGTAGTCGATATCACTGAGAAAGCTGAGCCCTGATCCGGAGTCCCCATCCCCATCCCCTTCCCCTTCCAATTCAATCTTCCCGAGCTGATACGCCGGGGCCGAAAAGATGACTGCCGAATGCTCTTGATTGAGGCCCTCTCCCGAAAGCACACGCCACTCTTGACCGCTTTGCTCGACCCGTCGAACGGGCGCTCCCAGGTACACGTTCCCCTCGACTCGCCGCAACAGCTCATCCGTCAGCACCTGCAAGCCACTATCAAAGGAAAATTGCTCGGCGTTTTGCTTTGATTTTGTCCCTCGTTTTTTTCGTGCTCGCGCCCCCAAGACCTGCCCGCGAATTAAAGAGCCATAGCGTTGTTCGAGCTCGTAGAGCTTCGGGAAGGCATGCCAAAGAGAGAGGCGTTCGGGATTCCCGGCGTAGATTCCCGCCACGAACGGGTTGACCGCGTAATCCAAGAACTCCTGCCCGAGCCGACGTCGTACAAAATCGGCCACGGATTCTTCATGCTGCGGGTCCCCTTTTCGGATAAACGGCTCTTTTAGAAGCCCCCATTTGGCGTGCCGACTAAAGAGGGACGTGTTCAAGAAGCCCCCAAAGGAGCTCGGCATCGGCACCGGGCGACCATCCCGGACAACGTACCGCTTCTTGGCCGCTTCGGAAGGATAATACCGCCGCCCGTCCAAGCCCAGGTCGTGCACCAACTGCCGGATGGCGGGCGACGTTTCCAACGCTGAATTCGGACCGTGCTCAGCCAGGAATCCATCCTTTTCCGTGGTCTGGATCACGCCGCCAACGCGTTCCTTGGCCTCGTACACCGTGCTCGAAATCCCGAGTTGCTTCAATCGAAACGCCGCGCTTAATCCCGTGACGCCTGCTCCAATAATGGCTACCTCACTCATACTGTCTTTGAAAATCGTTTCTCTCCAACCGGACTCAAATATCGGTCAAACCGCATGGCGATGTTGCGAATGAAAAGCCGGCCTGCAGGCGTCACTGTCAAACCCGCCGGTGTCCGCTCAACCAGCCCGTCAAGCTCGAGGTCGTCCAATCCTGCCAACTCATCCTCAAAATAATCGCCAAAATCGACCCCAAGCAATTGGGACATCGCTTGATAGTCCAATTCCAAATCGCACATCAGGCGCATGATCGCTTGTCGGCGGAGCGCATCGTCCTCGCTCAGTTCCCTCCCTTTAAAAAACGGGAGCGCTCCCTCATCCAAAGCGGCATAATACGGCTTAAGCTCCTTTAAATTTTGCCAATAAGCCCGGCCGACCTGTGAAATCGCCGACATCCCGAAGGCATGAATATCCGCTTGCCCATGCGTGCTGTAGCCCTGAAAGTTTCGCTGCAACGTCTTGTTGCGTTGCGCGATCGCAAGCTCATCATCTTCGCGAGCGAAATGGTCCATCCCGATATAGACATAGTTTCGAGCCGTCAGCTTCTCAATGGTCATCTTAAGGAGATCAAGCTTTTCTTCGGCGCTTGGCAAAGACGACTTCTCCAAGATGCGTTGAGCCGGCTTGATCCAAGGCACATGAGCATAGCTGAATACAGCAATGCGATCAGGCCGCCATTCCAGCACATCATCAAGCGTCTTCTCAAACGATGCCGGCGTTTGCCGCGGCAAGCCGTACATCAAGTCGATGTTCAGCGAGCCAAAGCCTGCTTCTCGAGCCCACTGAATGACCTGATCGGTCAGCTCTTTGGGTTGGATGCGATGGATCGCCTTTTGCACGGCGGAATTGTTGTCCTGGACCCCGATGGAAGCCCGATTGAATCCGACCTCTCGAAGTGCGGTAATATGATCCTGAGTTAAACGGCGGGGATCAATCTCGACTCCGGCCTCAACATCCGAAGCGATGTTGAATTCGGAATGGAGCCATCCGCCAAGGCGACGGATCTCCTCAGGCGAAAGGAATGTGGGAGTGCCACCGCCCAAGTGCATCTGGACAACTTGCCTCGCCGGATCCATCCACGGCTTCTTGACCGCAAGCTCCCGCTTCAAGTAATCCAGATACGTTTCGCTGTCTTGTTGCCGGGTGGTGATGACGGTATTGCAACCGCAGTACCAACATAGTGAATAACAAAACGGCAAATGAAAATAGAGCGATATATCATTGCTCCGGTCATTGCGCCGATGAAATTCCCGCTCCAGCCTTGGCTGGTGGGCGTCTTGGCTAAATTCCGTTGCGGGGGGATAGGAAGTGTACCGCGGACCCGGAACATTGTATTTCTTCACAAGCTCCAGATCAACTTCAAGTGCTTTCATATCGACTCCTTTACTGTCTCAACCAGTGCTTCAATATTTTCAATCTTCGAAGTCGGCGGCACACCATGCCCGAGGTTAAAGATATGGCCTTTATAGCCCTCCATCTCGCTCAACAACCGTTTCGCTTCCGCCGCCACGATCTCGGGTCGGGTATTGAGGACACACGGATCCAGGTTGCCCTGCACGCACATCGTCTCGGGTATCTTGCGGCGAACCTCCGACAACCGCACGGACCAATCGACACTCAACCCTTGCGCCCCGGTACCGACCAATGTATCCCAGCTCCCATGCGCTCCCTTGGAAAAAAGGATAACCGGCACCTCCCGGCTCAGGCTTTCAACGATCCGTTTAATCCATCGCCCCGAGCCCGCCTCAAAAGAATGCTCGGGCAACAAGCCCCCCAAGCTGTCAAAGATTTGAATCGCATCGACACCGGCCCGAATCTGGAGCTGCAAAAACTGGATCACGGCTTCCGTGAGCTTGTTGCACAGGCGATCGAAGAGCTCCCGGTCGTTGTAAAACAACGTCCTGGCCCGAACAAATTCCTTCACACTGCCTCCCTCCATCATGTAATTGGCGAGGGTCCAAGGCGATCCGGCAAACCCAAGCAGCGCTCGCTTCTTCCCCAAGTCGGCTCGAACGAGCTTGATCGCGTCCGCCACATACTGAAGTCGTTCCGTCACGGAATCGACCTCGAGCTTATCCACCGCCTCCGCGGAATCAAGCCGAAATGCCATGTCGATCCCCCCGCCCGTACGGAATTGATACCGCTGACCAAGGGCCTCCGGCACCGCAAGGATGTCACTAAAAACAATCGCCGCATCAAACCCAAACCGTCGGATCGGTTGCAGCGTGACCTCCGCCGCCATTTCGGGATCTTGGACAAGCTCGGTAAACTGGTAGCGCTCTTTCAACGCCCGATATTCCGGGAGACAACGCCCAGCCTGACGCATCAGCCAGATCGGCGCCCGGTCAACCGGTTCACAATAACACGCCTTTAAAAACCGATCACGATGGGTCAACCTCCGCTCCGAAGCAGGGATTTCGCTTATCGTCTCGTCCGAAACCGTCTTGTTTGCGATCGATTCTGTCATTCTTCACCTCTCGGCCTGAGGGTTCGCGGTCCCTACGTTCGCCTTATGTCGAGGTAAGGTTACCTCCCCGTTTGCACGGACGCTTTACATAAATTGGCCGCCTTTGCCCCAATATTGTCGCAGGCGTGGCGGAGTCGCGGAGGGCGCGACATTGTGATATGGAGTTGTCGATCGGGAATAGCTGAAGTAAACTAGTACTGGGATTAGGCGCTGCGGGCGTTTCTTAACGCTGCCGGCCTTTGATCTGGTGAGCCGCCTTGCAGAAAGTCCGAGTTCGCATCGAAATATCGGCTCGATCGTCGCAATAAAATCCAACAAGCAATGTCGCAGGAAAAGGAAACCTTATACGACCGAATCGGAGGGGCCGCCACCATCGATTCCCTGATGAAACATTTCTACGCTCGTGTCCTCGATGACCCTGAGCTCGCCCCTTTCTTCAAGCATGTATCGATGGACAAGCTCCTCCGGATGCAGCATGAATTCTTTTCCGCCGCTTTGGAGGGGCCGGTGGACTATTCGGGGCTTTCCTTAAGCCACGCCCATTATGGAAAGGGAATCACTCGCCGCCATTTCACCCGCTTTGTCGAGCACCTTCTCGAAACATTGCGCTCGTTTGATCTAAACGAAGAAGATGTCCAGGAGATCATTCGCAGGATATCGGTTTACGCTGACGATATCACTGGCGACGCCACTGTTTCGGACTGAAGTAAAGAGGTCTGGCAGCCGCCTCTACTTTATTCCTTTAACCGACGGTTTACGCCCCATTAACTATCGTTTCAAGGGGGCCCTCCAACCATGGCCGCGACGGCCGAATGGATCGGCTCCAACAGGAGGTTCGGATAGCACCCAAGCACGATGACAGCAACCGCCAGAAGGCCCACTGTACCCCGGAAAAGAAGTGACGGCTTCACCGGTCCATCCTTGGGAAACGGCTTTTCGACGTAGATCTTCTTTAAGATCACCAGGTAATAGTAAAGTGAAAGACCGCTCATGGCGACTGCCACCGCAACGAGCCAAAGCATACCCGGCTGAGCACCCGCACTCGTGCCGGCATTCATAACGGTGGTAAAGAGATAAAATTTCCCGAAGAAGCCGGCCAACGGCGGCAAGCCGGCCAATGATATCAAAAAGACGAGCATGCAAAGCGAAAGCCCGGGGGCATGCTCGCGCAGCCCGACGAAATCGGAAAGTCTATCCCCTCCTCGATATTGGTGGATAACCGCGACAACCGCGAAGGCCCCCAGGGTTGTCAGCCCATATATAACCGCATAAAAGAACACCGCCGCAACCCCGTCAGCACTGGCAGCCGTCAAGCCCAGCAGCAGATATCCCGAATGACCGATGGCCGAGTAGGCCAGCAACCGTTTCACACTTCCTTGGACAATGGCGGTGACATTGCCGATGACCATCGACAGGAGGGCCATGATCGCGATTAACGGAACCCATCCGGCTTCAAAGCCGGCCCAGCCCGCTCCCCCTTCAAACCCTTTCAAACCACTACCCAAGATCATCGCCAGGACAAAAAAGCCCGCCAGCTTTGATCCGGAAGCAATAAAGGCCGCCGAAGAGATCGGCGCTCCCTCGTAAGTGTCGGGGGTCCAAAGGTGAAACGGTACCGCCGCCGTTTTGAAGCCGAACCCGACCAATGTCATGACGACGCCCAGCGCCAAGAACGGTTCCAAGGAGCCGGTCTGCAACGCCATGGCGATCTCGGGCAGACGCGTGCTTCCCGCAAAACCATAGAGGAAACTGAAACCATACGCCATAAAGGCGGCCGATACCCCGCCAAAGAGAAAGTATTTCAGTCCGGCCTCGGCCGAGGCGACCTCCCGTTTATGGAACGCGGTCAGTGTATAAAGCGAGAGACTCGTCAATTCAAACGCAACGAAGATGATCAGCAGCTCACCGCCACTGATTAAGAGAGTCATTCCGAGCGTGGCAAAGAGTATCAATGCGAAATATTCGCCGGCATGCCGTCCTGTAAAGACTTCCCGGGTCAAAATAATCGCAATGAGGCACATCAGCAGCACCAGCACCTTAAAAAGACGGGTCAACGGGGTGATGGCAAGCATGCCGCCAATATCGCTCGGCTCGCTTCCGGGGGCCAGGAAGACCGCAGCCCCGGCAATCACGAGCCCCAAGCCGGCCACCATCGTCAGCATATTCAACCGGAACACCGAGCTTCCCTTGCCCTCCAAGGCAAAATGCACAATCAAGCATGAAAGGGCGGCCACCGCCAACACCAGTTCCGGTAAAACCTGTCGTAGAAATTCAATGTACATCATTAAACCACGCCTTGCCGCTAAATTAAGCCCTCCATCAACGGGCTCTTAAGACTGTTCAAGATCAATTCTAAAAAGGGAGAGGGGTACAACCCGACGAAGAGTGTGGTCGCTACCAGCAACCCCGCGCCCAGCTTTTCGGATAGCGTTATCGGCGGCCAAGCCGGGGCGGAATGCCGGGAGCTCCTCTCGCCCGCGGGCCGTTCGCCGAAAAAGCTCTGTTGCAACGCCCGAAGCGTAAACGCGGCTGTGATAAGGATCCCGACGACAGCCAATATCGCAAAGATCGGGAATGCCTCCCACGCCCCAAGCAAAATGGTCAGCTCCGCGATAAACCCGCTGAAACCGGGAAACCCCATCGCGGCAATCGAGGCAATCGTGAATGTTACCGCGGCGAATGAGAGTCCCCTTCCCAAATCCATCGAGCCCAGCATGTCCAAATCCCTCGTATGAGCCCGATCGTAAATCATTCGGCCCACAACGGCAAACAGCAGGGCCGCGAGGGCCCCATGGGAGAACATTTGAAGGACGGCTCCGCTGTACCCGAATGTGTTCCCGGCAACCAACGCCAACAGCACGAATCCCATGTGATTAATGCTCGAATAGCCGATAACAAACTTCAGATCACGTTGAACAAGCGCGACCCCGGCACCATAAAGGATTCCGATCGTGCTCAAGACGGCAATGGTTATCCTCCAATCCTCCAATCCCTCCGGAAGGAGCGGCATTGCCACGCGGAGTGCGCCATACGCCCCCAGTTTCATCACGACACCCGCCAGCAACATCGAGGCCGCAGTCGGCGCCGCGACATGGCCGGTAGGGGCCCAGGTATGGAACGGCCATAATCCGGCCAGAATGGCGAATCCTAAAAACAGTACCGGAAATGCCCAAAACTGCACCGCCTCCGGATAAGACGCATGCGATAGCTCCAGCAGATCAAACGTTTCCAATCCGGAGACGACATACAACGTGACCAGCCCGACCAGCACAAGGACACTCCCGACAACCGAATAGACAACGAGCTTCATGGCACCATACTCCTTCCTGGACGAGCCCCAAATCGCAATCAGGAAATACTTCGGCACAATCACAAGCTCGTAAAATAGAAACAAAAGAAAGAGGTCAAAACTGAGAAAGACCCCATAGCATCCGGCGATGATAAGAAGAAAGAAGGCAAAGAAATCTTTGGGGCGATACTCGACATTCCAAGAAAAGAGGATACCGGTGACCGCCACAAGGCCTGTCAGCAACAACAAAACCAGGCTGATCCCATCGGCGGCCAAATGCACCTGAATTCCGAGCAGCGGGATCCATTCGCACTTGAAGACATATTGAAAGACCTCGGCATCGGGCCCCGTCTTGTATCCAAAATAGGCGACCACGGCCACCGAGACGCTGACCGAGGCCGTGACCAAAGCGAGCCATCGTGCCGTATTGATCCACTGCCTGGGCAAAAGGAGCAAAAGCAACGCCCCGATCAAACAAGAGAGAAATGTCCATGCTATCATAGTTATTGACCTTTACGGAAGAACGTCGAGCATCTCGATAATGGTCGGGTTCATCAGCCCGATGACCAGTTGAGGATAAATCCCCAGCAACAGCATCAGACCGATCATCGGCCCCATGATCAACCGCTCTCGCATCGAAAGATCGCAAAGTCCCTCCCATATCGGATTCAATGGACCGTTGAAAACCCGCTGCAGAATGCGTATCAGAAAGATGGCGGTCAACAAGAGGCCGACACACGCCACGGCCGCGGTCGCCCCGGCAAGCGGCAAGGCACCTTTAAAGATGAGCAGCTCGCCGACAAATCCGTTCAACCCCGGAAGGCCGATGGAGGCAAAGAGTGTGATGCCCATCAGCCCGCATAGAACCGGTGCGGGCCGCCGTATTCCCCCAAAGTCGTTCAGTCCTCGGCTGCCACCGCTTCGCAGCTCGAGAAACCCGATGAATCCAAAGAGCGCCGAGGCGATAATCCCATGATTGGCAAGCTGGAGGACCACCCCGTTAAGGGCGGCCGCCTTCTGGGCGCCACTCTGCAACGACGGAGAGTCCGCAACGCTGCAGACCGCGAAGATCCCGAGCAGACAATACCCGAGGTGATTAATTGAGGAATAAGCGATGATTCGCTTCAAATCGGTCTGGGCCAATGCGGCGGCCGCGGCGAAAACGATCGTCGCGACCGCCAAGAGGATCATCGGTCCCTGGAGCGTTTGCATCGGCCCGGGAAAGATCGGCATCAGCACCCTGAGAAACCCGTAAAGCCCCATTTTGGACATGATCCCTGTCAACAGGATCGACCCCCCGACCGGTGCCTGGGAATATGCCGCCGGCAGCCACGCATGGAGCGGCAGGATAGGCACCTTGACAGCCACGCCCACCAAGACACCAAAGAAAACGAGGTAGTGCAACGTGCTCGGCGCGAGCGGGAGCCACCGGAAATGCTCCCCCAGGGCCTTTTCCAACCCACCGCTTTGGCCCAGCTTGGCCAAGGCGACAAAGTCGAACTGGCCCGTGGCCAAGTAGATCGCAACAAACGATAGCAGCATCAGCAAGCTGCCAAAAAGGGTGTATAAGAAGAATCGGTAGGCTGCCGCGGTTCGTCCCGGCCCACCCCAGATCCGAATCAAAAGGAAGGCGGGGGCCAATGCCAATTCCCAGAAGAGAAACCAGAGCACAAAGTTCAGCGCCGTAAAGGTGCCAAAGAGCATCGCCTGCAATATCAGAATTAGAACGCAATACGCCTTGGTATAAGATCGGACCCCAAACGAGCTTGCCAACGCAAACGGGGTAACGAGGCAGGTCAGTAAAATCAAAATCAAACCGATCCCGTCGACACCGACAAAATAGTCCGCACCCAGCGCCGGGATCCAAGGAGCCTTTTCTATCAGTTGAAGGGTGCCGTCACTGCGATCGAACACCAGCAGGACCGCAACGGCGGGCAGCCACGGCAGCATCGTCAAGCCG
>JAHEOI010000097.1 GCA_018610125.1 Verrucomicrobiota bacterium | reverse complement strand
GAGGTAAAGGCACGCCCGCCCCGCGGCACTGCAATCGCGGCGCTCCCAAATCGCTCCAATCATATAAAGCAGGAACGAGCTCGGCAGCAACGCAATTGGGAAATGCACGAACATCGGATGGAGGTTAAAGACCTCCCGGATGCCCTTGATTCCTAAAAGTGAAATGTCCATAAGCTAGCAGCTGCACTTCCTCGGACCTCACCCCGTGGTTTGTCTAACCTCCCCGCGGCCAAGTCCATATCAAGTTCTCGTATTCGTCGAAAAAGCTGATGGAAGGCTCGAATCTCGTCTGGCTAAGCTCGATTCGACGCTTTCCGGCCTCGTCAAAAAAGGTCAGCTCGGCCCCGCCACTGTCCAATCGACCGAGGCAAGCACGAACCGCTCCCTCCTCGTCGTAAAAGAGCAGCTCCTCGCCATGGTCTTCCGATTTTAAGGCCGCCATCAACCGGCCCGCGTCATTGACCAACCGGAATTCCCGGCTGGTGCAACATCCTTCCCTCGCCTCGAGGCGCCGTTCCAGTTTTGCGACCCGTTCTTCAAGGCTGTCGTCTGCCATAACCTCTTTAATTTGATTTGTAGGTCATCCGAATCTCGCCGCATCGGAGCATGCTCGATCCGTAATACGGGTTGTTCACTTGATCGCCTTGCTGAAGCCAAGCTGCTTTGGCCATCGGGCAATATGCCTGCTGGGCGTTGCTGCCTGCAAGCTTGTACTCACCGCCTTCCAAGCCACGAATCACTTCGTTGCTGACGCTTTTGAAAGCCTCGCGGGCTTCGTTTAGCCCCTCTGCCTCGGACAACCGCTCTGCCCCGGAGGCTATCCGCTTATCCGGCCAAGCTTGGACAAGGTTGTCTGTTTTCTGGCCAATCCCCTCGGTTGAATCCGAGGCGAGTGCTTCCTGGATTGCGAAATAGGCTGTGACGGCCTTCTCCGGGATTATCGTCGCCCGCGCCGGTTCGCCGGAGCCGGAAGCCGTCTCTCCTCCGCGGCTACACCCGGCGGCACCGACCGCCAGCATCAAGGCGACAGGGAAGGTCCAAAGCCTAATGCGCCTACAGTTTCTCTGGTTCTTTTGCTCTTTCATCGTTTTTCTCTCTATTTTGTTCGGTTTTTGTTTGCAGGGTTGTTCGCTTCGTTTCACCTTGCTTCCAGATGTAGTAGATGGCCGGGATGATCAATAGCGTCAACACCGTCGAGCTGATCATGCCGCCTACCATCGGCGCCGCAATCCGTTTCATGGTGTCGGCACCCGTGCCGTGTCCCCACATGATCGGGAGCAACCCGGCCGTGATCGCGCCTACCGTCATGATTTTCGGTCGCACTCGCTGTACAGCTCCCCCCATAACGGCACGATACAGGTCGGCCCGAGTGACTTCGGATTGATAACGCTTCAAATCGTGCCAGGCCTCGTCGAGATAGACGATCATAATGACCCCTGTCTCCGCCGCGACACCTGCCAACGCGATAAAGCCGACCGCCACGGCCACGCTGAAATTGTAGTCCAGAAGCCACAGCAGCCAGATGCCCCCGATCAAGGCGAATGGCACGCTCAAAAGAATGATCAACGCCTCCGTGATGCTGTTGAAATTGAGATAAAGGAGCACAAAAATCAGCATCAGGGTTAACGGGACGATCAGTTTCAAGGTCTCCTTGGCGCGTTGGAGATATTTGAATTGACCTCCCCATTCGATGAAATACCCTGCGGGTACCTCGACCTTTTCACTGATGACCTCCTTGGCCTTGGCGACATAGGAGCCAAGGTCGGTCCCGCGGGTATCAACAAAGACAAAGCCGGCTTTGACGCCGTTCTCATTCCGGATCATCGGAGGCCCCGTGGTCAACTCGATGTCGGCGAGCTGGCCCAATGGGATTTGTGTCCCGGTGGGCGTCGGAACCATCACCCGCTTGAGTGCCGGGATATCATTACGGAAGTCGCGGGCGTAGCGAACATTAATCGGGAACCGTTTCTGACCTTCAACAGTCTCGGCGATATTCATCCCACCGATGGCGGTCTGGATGACATTCTCAACCTCTTTGACCGTCAGCCCATAGCGAGCGATCGCCTCGCGCTTCACCTTGAAATCGACGTAATGGCCGCCGGTGACCCGCTCCGCAAACGCGGAGCCGGTATGCTCCAATTGCTTAAGCTCCTGCTCGATCTCTTTTCCAATCTGCTGGATCCGCTTCAGGTCCGGTCCCATGATCTTGATGCCGATTTGACTCCGAATGCCGGTCGCCAGCATCTCGATCCGGGTCTGGATCGGCATCCACCAGGTCGCCGGCATACCGGGGACCGGCAACTGCTCGCGCAGTTCCTCCTTGATCTTCTCGAATGTCATGCCTTCACGCCACTCCTCCTTCGGTTTCAGCGTGATCGTGCTCTCGATCATTGAGAGTGGCGCCGGATCCGTCGGAGTCCGCGCCCTCCCGATTTTCCCGTAGACACGTTCGACTTCCGGGAAATCGGCGATGACCTTATCAGTGCGCTGAAGGATCTCCTTGGCCTCGCCGATTGACATTCCCGGCGGACTCGCCGGCATGTAGAGCAGCGAGCCTTCATTGAGAGGCGGCATAAACTCCGAGCCCAGCTTCGAATACGGGAACCAGGTCACCCCAAGGAGCAGCACTGCGAAGAGAATGACCAGCCACCGGAATTTAAGGGCCAGCCTCACAAAAGGCTCATAGATCCACATCAAGAACCGGTTGATCGGGTTCGTCGCTTCGTCCGGGATCTTGCCCCGAATAAACCAGACCATCAGAACCGGCACCAATGTGATCGAAAGCAACGAGGCGAAAAACATGGCAAAGGTCTTGGTGAAGGCCAACGGCTTAAAGAGCCGTCCCGACTGGGCCTCCAATCCAAAGACCGGAAGGAATGAGACAGTGATGATCAGCAGCGAAAAGAAAAGCGGCTTCCCGACCTGTTGAGCGGCATGAATCAGAATCCCAAGGCGGCTCGTCGCCGCAATCTCGCGCTCACTTGCCGAAAGCTGCTCCTCTCCTTCGCGCTCGCGCTTTTCCAATGCGTGACGCCACCGCTCAAGCCACTTGTGCGCGTTCTCGATCATGACGATGGCCGCATCGATCATCGCCCCGATAGCGATCGCGATTCCCCCAAGCGACATGATATTGGACGAGATCCCGAGCCAATTCATCGGGATAAACGAAAGCAGGATCGCGATCGGGAGCATCACGATGGCGACCAATGCGCTTCGAACATGGAAGAGGAAGATCAGACAGATCACACTGACGACGATAGTCTCCTCGATCAATTTTTCTTTTAGCGTATCGATCGCCCGCAGGATCAGACTCGATCGGTCGTAACCGGTGACAATCTCGACTCCGGGCGGCAACGACGGCTTGATCGCCTCCAGCTTCTCTTTGACCGCATCAATGGTCGTCAACGCATTTTCGCCATAGCGCATGACGACAATGCCGCCGACCGCTTCCCCATTCCCGTTCATCTCAAGCAGACCACGCCGCATGTCCGGTCCGCGATGCACCTTCGCGATCTTCTCGATCGTGATCGGGACCCCTTCTTCATCGAGCCCGACCACAATGGAGCGTATGTCGTCGAGATTCTTTATATAGCCCCGGCCACGGACCATGTACTCGGTCTCGTTGAACTCGATCACACGTCCCCCGACATCTTGATTCGAGTCGCGGATCGCCTTGACGACCTTCGAGACCGAGATGTCATAGCTTAGGAGCTTATTCGGATCGAGCTCGACCTGGTAGCCATTGACATAGCCTCCGAGGCTGGCGACTTCCGCAACGCCGGGGGTATTTTGAAGGTAGTACCTGAGTGTCCAATCCTGATAGGAGCGCAGCTCGGCGAGACTCGTCTGCCCGGTTTTGTCAACCAAGGCATATTGGTAAATCCAACCGACTCCGGTCGCATCCGGTCCCAACTCAGGATTCACGCCTTCGGGCAGCTCGCCTTGGACCTGATTCAAATACTCCAGCACGCGGGATCGGGCCCAGTACATGTCCGTGCCATCTTCGAAGATGACATAGACAAACGACAGCCCGAAGAAGCTTTGCCCGCGGGCGTACTTGACTTTTGGCGCCGCCGCCAGAGTGCTTACAATCGGGTAGGTTACCTGATCTTCGACAAGTGTCGGTGCCTGCCCGGGCCACTCCGTAAAGACCACCACTTGCACATCCGAAAGGTCCGGAATGGCATCGAGCTTGACATTTTTCAGGGCAACCCATCCGCCAACGATCAGGAAAATCGTCGCCAGGATGACAAAGAACCGATTGCGACCGCACCAATCTATGACAGCGTGAATCATTGCTTGCTTCTTTCAGGCCGAATTCTTGTTTTACAGTCGCCGCACCACTTCCCCGCATCGCAGCATGCTCTGTCCCATAAACGGGTTTTCGATCTGTTGATTCGCCTGAATCCATTGAGCAGGTGACTTTTCCCACATCGGGCACTCGACGACTTGTAACGATTGGTCGAGGGATGTGGGAAATTGCTCGACAATGTCGATCAGTGCGGCACTGACTTTCCCAAACCGGATCCGGGCCTTTTGGAGGTTCCCGGTCGGAAATTCGGTCAATGCCTCTTCCAATGGGCCCAGTGCGGATTCAGTTCGATCTCGCAGCGAGTCAGGCATTGTGCTTAAAAGTCGCACCTCGTGGATGGTCGAGCTCATCCTCTTGGTGAGCGCCTCGATGGCACCGAGCCGATCCGAGGTAAGCTGGGCCGACAATTGCCTGTAGTCGTTGACAAGCGAGCTCAATTGCGCTTTGAGATCATCCGGCACCTGGTAAACCGGTATTTGGTCTTTTTGGGCCGGCGTGCCGTCCGATTCCTTTCCTCGAGAGGCGCTCGCCGTGGCCTTTAACTGACTTTCACTATCCAGTAGGAAATTCCCGTCAACGACCACCGGCTCGCCTTCCTGGATCCCCTGATGAACGACGTAATGATTCTCTGTCTTGGGACCCAGCAGGATCTCCTTCGGCAAGTAGGTGCCGTCTCCGTTGTCGACGAAGACATAGTTGTGCTTGCCGGTATGGAAAACGGCCGAGCTCGGCACCAGGACCTGTTCGCCCAGTGGGCGATGCAGCTCGGCATGGGCATACATGTTCGGCTTGAGGAGTCCCTTTTCATTATCCAGCACGAACCGCACTCGCACGGTACGCGTCTTTGTTTCCATGTACGGATAGATGAAATCGACTTTGCCGGTAAACGTTCGATTCGGATAGGCCTCGACCCGGATCAACGCCGTCTGCCCCTCTTCCAGCAAAGAAAGCTCGTATTCGTAAAACTTCACCTCGAGCCAGAGCTTTGAGAGGTCGGCGATCCGGTAGAGCTTCATATCGGGCCGAATCTTTTGCCCTTTGAATGTCGGCTTCTCGACGACCGTCCCGCCCATCGGAGCGGTCAGTTTAAGGGTCTTCTTCGGCTCGCCGGAGCGCTCCAGCGATTCGATCTGCTCTTCGCTGACACCCCAGAGCTCGAGGCGTTTCCGAGCCGATTCCAGCAACGAGCCATACCCGCGACGGTTTGTTGAGGCAAACCGGCTGAGTCGGCTTCCCTCTTTTCCGAGAGAGGCCTTTCTTTGACGTTGCGTGGCCTTGTAAGCCAATAGGTACTCCCGTTGAGCGGAGTATAGGTCCGGGCTATAGAGCTCCATCAAAGGCTCGCCCTTCTCGACCGATTGGCCCGACTTGTCAACATAGAGCGTTTCGACCCAGCCCGAAATTTTACTGGTGACATCGGTTACTCGGCTCTCGTCATACGTGATGACTCCTTCCGCACGCATCGATTTCGAGGCCTCGGTCCGCAGCGTCGGCGTCACACGAATGTTGATAAGCTGACGCTGGGTCGAGCTCAATTGAACCGGGGCACGCCCTGGAATCCCTTTGCCCTCGAGCTCCTGAACCGGTTGAAGGTCCATGCCGCAGATCGGGCAGACTCCCGGCTCTTCCGAAATCACATTGGGGTGCATCGAGCATTGATAGAGAGAGGCTTCCGAATCGCTCTCCCGTTCGGAACCGCTCTTTTTTTCGGTTGCCTTGTCATCGGTTGCTTCATGGGAGTGCTCCCGACCCTCGGCGGAAGAGGAGTCTGTGGGCCCTTGTTTTTTTGCTTGTGCCGCAACCACGACCATGGTTACGGCCAAAAGGGCACTCAAGACGCCCCTTCGCACGAAGGAGCCGCATGGGGGTATCGATAGTTTGATTCTCATAAGATTTTGTAAACGGGTTTAAGATTTATACTGATGTTGTCGGTGCAAAGACGTTTCGAATGATTGATGTCTCCCGCTGCCGGCGCAATTGCGCGCCGCCGTTTGCGGCGTATTCCTATATGAGCTCATTGGGCTTGATCGGGTTGCATCGGATTATCCGGGAGGTGTTGTATCTCGGCGCCGATCGCTTGCTCCAGCCGGGCAATCGATTTCGCCAAGGTGGTTCGAGCGGTGATCAGTCCCAACCGATACTTCAATAAAAGCCGCTCGCTATCCAACAGATCGATGAAGCTGACCTTGCCCGCCTCATACCCTGCCCGAGAGGCATCAAATGTTTGCTCGGCTTGAGGCAGCAGGGTCTCTTCGAAAAGCGTCACTTGATCGCGATTGACATCGACCTGGAACCAAGCCGATTGGGCCTCGGCCAAGACGGTGTTTCGTAGGTCGGATTCCGCCTGACGGCTCGATTCCAGTTTCCGGCGGGCTTCTCGCTCTCGGGCATTAAGCTTTCCAAACCACAAAGGGATATTAATACTGACAAAGCCCATGACCGCATCCTGGCCATCGTCCGGCGGACTGGCATCGACCCGGTCATTGACCCGGGTGTATTTGGCGCCAACCGTGAAGTCGGGCCATCGCTCTTTTTTGGCCAGCTTGAGATTAATCTCGTCCCGATCGATCGCGACCCCACTCGCTTGGAGCTGCTGGTGGTATTGCTCCGCGACGGCCAAGGCCTTCTGCTTTTTAGGAACCGTCGGGAGGTCCAGCTCCTTCGACGTTTGAAACGGGCTCTCTTGAGGCTGATCCCGAAGGGCATTGAGACGCGCCAACGCCGCCTGACGTTGCTCATCGAGGGCCAGCAGCCGATTCTGCAGATCGGTCCTCATCAATTGGGCCTTGAGGACATCCTGCTGTTGCCCCTGGCCCGACTCATAACGCGCCCGGGCTGTTTCGATGATAAAACTCAGCACTTCCAGTTCCTGATTGAGGACGTCTTCAAAGCCGGCCAGCCGATAGAGATCGTAGTAAGCAAGCTTCACCTTCCTGATCAGTTTTTGAGTCAGCGATTGGTACTCCCACATCGCCATCAGCGCCTCTTTGCGCGCTTTCTTCTCGGCCAGGGAGAGCTTGCCCGGAAACGGGATCTTCTGGGCGAGCTTGATCTGGTCGCTCATCGCCCCGACCCGGGTTTCAACGTTCTCGAAGAAATGCCCATACGTGAGCTTTGGATCGGGCAGACTCCGGACAATCCTGGGACGCTCTTGCTTGGCCTCCCATTTGGCTTTCGCAGCCTGAAGCGCCGGATTGTTCTCCAACACGTCCCGCTTCAATGCTTCAAGCTTTGCTGCGTCGGTTGGGCTTGAAACGCGGCTCTTGCCCGTGGAAGCCGCCCCCTCCGAGGCGGCGAGACATCCCGTAGCAGAGATCAGCATGATTTGAATAATGACGGCACACCGTTTCATAGACATATGTAATTCTTTATGGCTGACAACGACAGGACTTGCAATGACAAACCAATGTCGCTAAAGACCTGCCAGGAAAGAAAAAGATGAGACAGCGAGGCCGACGGAGAGCGCCGACACCTCAGCCGCCTCCGAAAGGAGGGATCATATCAAGTAAGAGCACTGCCACTGATAGAGGGGAGAGGCAGTGGGTAATGGAGGATCGGTCGAAACGGGGAGATCCACGCAAGGCTTGCGTGGCGCCGGGATCAACGCGGTGATGACAATCGCCCGGACCCATTTCACCTGAAGCTGCTGTTGAGCCGAGGCTATCGCCTTGGAATCCGGCCCATCTTGGCTACCGGGCATCTCGAAGCAGCAATTCATCGAGCAAGGCGTTTTATCGTTACAATCGCAGTCCCCTGGCATCTCCTCCATGGAGACATCGCCGCCCCCCGCCTGGCGCACATGGGCGATACCTTGAGCCGAAGCCGTAACTTGGCCCGCCATGATCGCCATGCTTAGCAGCAAGGTAGCTATGGACTTAAATGCGTTCACGATATTCGCGCTTTCCTCGTTAACTAACCAATCAAAGTATAAACGCGCTTGTGCTCCTTTCAAGCATATTTTTCATCTCGCGCTTACATCGGAACAATTTTGGTGGATCTTTTGGTCAATATAAGGGGATTAAGGGAGCGAGGGGATGCCCCCCCAGGGGATCCCCCCGTTGCCGCCGTTGCGGTAGGGACGGCACTCCGCCGCCG